>NZ_JANSIY010000069.1:0-14189 GCF_047462295.1 Synechococcus sp. H60.3
TCAAGGCAATGGGCGTGGATTTGGGTAGGAGGGATATTGCTCATACCTCTGAGGGGGATCACTGGAATGGACAGCAGTTGAACCAGGTCAGAGACCACTACTCCCGGTTGAGAGCGGCTCTGCGACGCAAGGCCAGTCAGGGCACACGCAGTTCTCGACGGAGATGTCGGGAGCTGGTGCAACGGCTGTCTGGTCGGGAGAGGCGCTTTCAAACTTGGGTGAACCACTGCATCTCCACTCGCGTCAGCGGGACGGAGTCCTTAGCCCTTGTTGCTAGGGCCAAAGCTACCTGCAGCCTCATTGCCTTGGAGGACTGGACTGGGATGAGAGAACGTACCAACCAACAGCCGCGCAGCAAGACGGAGCGGCGGCGGTCAAACAGTGAGGCCTACGGCCCGCTAGCGCGAGGGGCGTTCTCCCAGTGGAGACAGTTTGTGCACTACAAGGCAGCCAGAGCGGGGGTGGAGGTGGTGGTAGTACCGCCTGCCTACACTTGGCAAACTTGTCACCGGTGTTTGTGGCTTGGGCGGCGGGAAGGGAAGCATTTTCGTTGTGTCAACCCGGCCTGTGGCTGGGAAGGGGATGCAGATTTGAACGGTGCTAACGGGATTGCCCTTTTGGGGGCCGCTGTAAACCGGCCTGGAAGTCCGTGGTTGGCTTGCCAACTGCAGGGCTACCCTTCGCGTCAGCGGCGCGTAGCGCTTAAGCCCGCTCGTACCGCTTAGCGGTCGGGGCCGGGTAGTTTACCCTACAATCAAGCTAGAGCAGACCTTTTCCGCTTAGCAAGCCATGCAAACCCTGGATCGGCCCAACGCGCCCTCTCAGCAGCCCTACCCAGAACCAGTCTACCCCCGTCGTCCTACCCGCACCGTAGCCGTAGGCAACGTGTTGATCGGTAGCCAGCACCCGGTGGTGGTGCAATCCATGATCAACGAAGACACCCTTGACATCGAGGCAGCGGTGGCGGCCATCCGTCGTCTGCACGAGGCAGGTTCGGAGATCGTGCGGGTTACCGTTCCCAGCATGGCCCATGCCAAGGCGATGGAGGCGATTCGGGACAAGCTGATCCAAACCTACAGGCCGGTGCCGCTGGTGGCCGATGTACACCACAACGGCATCAAGATCGCCCTGGAGGTTGCCCAGTACGTGGACAAGGTGCGCATCAACCCGGGGCTGTTCGTCCTAGAAAAGCCGCAGCCCGGTCGCACCGAGTACACCCAAGCCGAACTGGAGGCCATCCGCAACAAGATCCGCGAAACCTTCACCCCCCTGGTGCAGACCCTCAAAGCCCAGAACAAAGCCCTGCGCATCGGTGTCAACCACGGATCCCTGGCGGAGCGCATGCTCTTCATCTATGGAGATACTCCCGAGGGCATGGTGGAGTCGGCCCTAGAATATGCCGAGATTTGCGCCGAGCAAGACTTCCACAACGTGGTTCTCTCCTTCAAAGCTTCCCGTCCGCAGGTGATGTTGGCTGCTTACCGGCTGGCCGCCCGCCGCTTCGATGCCTTGGGCCTGAACTACCCCTTCCACTTGGGGGTGACCGAGGCCGGCGATGGAGAATATGGCCGCATCAAATCGGCAGTGGGGATCGGGACGCTTCTGGCCGAGGGGATCGGTGACACCATTCGGGTTTCCCTAACCGAAGCGCCGGAAAAAGAGATCCCGGTGGCCTACGGCATCTTGCAGGCCCTCAACCTGCGCAAGACCATGGTGGAATATGTGGCCTGCCCCTCCTGTGGCCGCACCCTGTTTAACTTGGAGGAAGTACTGCAGAAAGTGCGGGCTGCAACCCAGCACTTGGTGGGCCTCGACATTGCCGTCATGGGCTGCATTGTCAACGGGCCGGGGGAGATGGCTGACGCCGACTACGGCTATGTGGGGAAAACCCCCGGCTACATCTCCCTCTACCGCGGCAAGGAGGAGGTGAAGAAGGTGCCGGAGTCGGAGGGCGTCCAGGCGCTGATTGAGCTCATCAAAGCCGATGGGCGGTGGGTGGATCCTCCAGAAGGAAGCCCAAGTAAGTGACACACTCCTGACCCTCGTGCTAGCGCATGGGGAATAGACCTCTCACTTCAACGGGGTCTTGTAGTCTCTCCACGAGCAGACACGGGATGTCCTACCGCGCGGTTGTACCAGATTCCGGCAACGCCGCTTTGTATAACCACGACTGTTGTAACACATCCTTGCGGGGGTGGCTGTATCCCGACGCTAACCTTGCAGGTACAGTGCGGAGCTTATCCACCCCTGTACCCCCACTAGCTAAAACAAAAGAGAGGGCAGCAGCCCACCAGCAAGTCTCTTTGCCTGCTAGTCTAAAAAGACGGGTTGAACAGCTCCGAGTATGACCAGCACTCTCCCTACTCGCTCGTTTAATACCAGCCGCTCCAAGCAGATCTTTGCACGGGCGCAGCAGCTTATGCCGGGGGGCGTTAGCTCTCCGGTGCGCGCCTTTAAGTCGGTGGGCGGGGATCCCGTCGTGTTTGACCGCGTCTCAGGAGCCTACGCCTGGGATGTGGACGGCAACCAGTACATCGACTACATCGGCAGTTGGGGGCCGGCGATTGTCGGCCACGCCCATCCCGAGGTGATCGAGGCTCTGCACCGAGCTTTGGAGAAAGGCACCAGCTTTGGCGCCCCTTGCGTTTTGGAAAACGAGCTGGCCGAGCGGGTGATCGAGGCGGTGCCCAGCGTGGAGATGGTACGCTTTGTTAACTCCGGCACCGAAGCTTGCATGGCGGCGCTGCGCCTGATGCGGGCCTACACGGGGCGGGAAAAGGTGATCAAGTTCGAGGGCTGCTACCACGGCCATGCGGACATGTTTTTGGTCAAGGCCGGCTCAGGGGTGGCCACGCTGGGCCTGCCGGATTCGCCGGGGGTACCTAAGGCCGCTACCAGTGCCACGCTGACCGCCCCCTACAACGATCTAGAGGCAGTCAAGGCTCTGTTTGAGCAGCATCCCGACTCCATTGCGGGCGTGATCCTAGAGCCGGTGGTGGGCAATGCCGGCTTCATTCCGCCGCAGCCGGGCTTTTTGGAGGGTTTGCGGGAGCTGACGCAGAAGTATGGCGCCCTGCTGGTGTTTGACGAGGTGATGACCGGCTTTCGCATCAGCTACGGCGGTGTGCAGGCCAAGTTTGGTGTCATCCCCGATTTAACCACCCTGGGCAAGGTAATCGGCGGCGGCCTGCCGGTGGGGGCCTACGGCGGTCGGCGGGAGATTATGGAAATGGTGGCGCCGGCGGGGCCGATGTACCAGGCGGGCACCCTCTCCGGCAACCCCCTGGCCATGACGGCCGGGATCCACACCCTCGATATTTTGCGTCGCCCCGGTACCTATGAGTATCTGGAGCGGATTACCGAGAAGCTGGCCACGGGGCTGCTGCAGATTGCGCAAGAGACCGGGCACGAGATGTGTGGGGGCCATTTGCCCGGCATGTTCGGCTTCTTCTTCACGGCTGGCCCAGTGCGCAACTACGAGGAGGCCAAGCGCTCGGACTTGCAAAAGTTTGCCCGCTTCCACCGCGGCATGCTGGAGCGGGGGGTGTATCTGGCGCCCTCGCAATTCGAGGCCGGCTTCACTTCCTTGGCCCACACCGAAGCCGATGTGGAGAGAACCCTCGAGGCGGCGCGAGAGGTGCTGCGCACGCTCTAGGGTTTCTTCTCCCCTCTCCCCTTGGGAGAGGGGTTGGGGGTGAGGGTGATCTGCACTGGGATCATGGCCGAGCACATCCACCGCAACTGGCGCATCACCACCCAAACCACCGACAGGGGGTTCATTTTTTGCTGTCAGCGGCTACGTCAGGATGGCTCGGTGGAGTTTGCCGCCCCAGCCTACGGCTACTTCCACAATGAGGCCGAGGCAATTTTGGCCGGCATGGTCTGGATCGACCGGCAGCAACTGCCGGATCACCTGGATGGCCTGCTCTTCGACAACGAGGAGCCAGAAAGTTAGCTCAGGGCTTTTTCCCCCACCAACTGTTCCCAGCCCAAGCCTTTGAGGGCGGCGTTGCGCCGCAGTGGGCGGGTGACCAGCTCCAGCAGCGCCTGGGTGTTGCCGAAGCCGTGGATCTGGGCAAAGGTAAACTCCACCGACCACTTGGTGGTGACGCCGCGGGCTTCGAGGGGGTTGGCGTGGGCCATGCCCGTGATTACCAGATCCGGCTGCAGGGCTTTGATGCGCTGCAGTTGGTTGTAGTTATCCGGCTTCTCGACAATGGTGGGCTTGGGCACCCCCATCTCCTCGCAGGTGCGCTCCAGGAGGGCCAGCTCGGCGGCCTGGTAGCGCTTGTCGAGGTAAGGGATCCCGATTTCCTGCACCGTCATACCGCAGCGCACCAGGAAGCGGGCCAGGGAGATCTCCAGCAGGTTATCCCCCATGAAGAAGACGCTCTTGCCCCGCAGCAGGCCCAGGTACTCCTGAACCTGGGGGTGACGCCACACTTCCCCTTCCCGCTCTGCCAGGCCTTGAGTCGGGATCCCCAGCTCGCCGGCGATGGCCTCGATCCAGGCGCGGGTGCCATCCGGCCCGATGGGAAAAGGAGCGGTGATGAGCTTGGCCTTTTTGCGGCGCACCAGCGTGGTGGCGGTGCGGCTGAGGAAAGGATTTACCCCCACCACATAGGTGCCCGGCTCGATGGCCGGCAGCTCCTCGTAGCGCTTGGCCGGCAGCCAGCCGGAGACGCGGATCCCGTACTTTTTCAGCTCCAGGGTGAGTTGGGTTACCACCGGATCCGGCACGGAGCCGAAGATCACCAAGGGGGGATGTTTGGGGAAGCCTTCTTCCTCTTTCTTTTTGCCGGGGCGCAGCCCGTAGAAAAGAGCCTGCAGGCCACCCCGCGTCTCCCGCTCTTCTTCCTGCACCTGCTCCGGGCAGCGCTGAGCCATAGAGGCCAAAACCGTGTCTTCCCCCTGGGTAAAGGCGTAGTCGAGGCCATTGGCCCGCGCCACCACAATCGGGATCCCGATCTCCCCTTCCAGCTTCTGGGCTAGGCCCTCCAGATCCATCTTGATGATCTCGGTGGTGCAGGTGCCGATCCAGACGATGACGCTGGGATTGCGATCCCGCTGGATTTGCAGGCACAGCCGCTTCAGCTCCTCGTAGTCGTTGAGCTTGGCGCTGATGTCCCCCTCTTCCAGCTCGGCCATGGCATAGCGCGGCTCGGCAAAGATCATCACCCCCATGGCATTTTGCAAAAAGTAGCCACAGGTTTTGGTGCCGATCACCAAAAAGAAGCTGTCTTCAATTTTGGGGTAGAGCCAAGCCACGCAACTAATCGGGCAGAAGGTGTGGTAGTTGCCGGTCTCGCATTGAAAGTGGAGGGTATTGGAAGCATCCACAGCAGCAGTCATCGTCGGCTCCTAGAAAAGGGTTTGTCAAGCTAGGGGGCGACCAATTGGGGCACGCCCACCAATTTCTCGCTCAGATCCCAGAGCAGCTTGGCCTTGGCCGCATCCCCCGCCTCGTCCGAGACTTCTTGGTTAAAGGGCTTGGCATTTTTCCGTTGCCGGTTGCCCCAGCTCCAGTAGAATCCCGACTGGCGAAACTCCGGATCCGCCACCACCTGGGCCACCCGCTCGCCGGCCAGCTCTTGGGAGACGTAGCCGCCGGTGATGTTTTTCTGAAACCAGGGGAACAGCTTTTGGAAGAGGGGATAGTGATGGCGGAAGAGGGCCGTTTCCGCCACACAGCCCGGGTAGAGGGAGAGAAACGTGATGCCGGTGCTCTCGTGGAAGCGGCGGTGCAGCTCCCGCATGGTGAGGATGTTGCAAACTTTGCTGTCTTTGTAGGCTTTGACGGGATCGAACTTGCCGCCGTCGGCCATGCTGATCGGTTCCTTGAAGCCCTGGGCAAAGCCCCGCAGATCCCCCAGGTGAGGTTGGGGTGGGATCTTGCCCCCCAGCTCCTTGGGGTTGTGGGTAACCGTGCCCAGGATCACCAGCCGCCGATCCGGATAGGTGGAGCGCTTCAGATCCTCCAGCATCAGGTGGCAGAGCAGGAAGTGCCCCAGATGGTTGGTGGCCATGGTCAGCTCATAGCCCTCCGGGCTGCGCAAGGGCTGCTTAAGCAAGGGCATGTAGATGGCGGCGTTGCACACCAGGGCATCCAGAGAGCGGCCCGACTGGCGAAATTGTTCGACAAATTGCCGCACACTGGCCAAGCTAGCCAGATCGATCGGCATCAGGGTGTAGCTGCCCTGCGGGATCCCCACCTGCTGAGCCATCCGCTGGCCTTTGTCCAGATCCCGACAGGCCATCACCACGTGCCAGCCCCGCTTGGCCAAAGCCAAAGCTGCGTACAGGCCAACGCCCGAAGAGGCTCCAGTAATCACCACGGTGGGTTGCACTTGTGCTTGCATATCCAACTCCTCTGCCATGTCCTCAAGATGGATCTCCTGCACAATCCATCTTGGGGCGGAAAGCGGGCCAGACAACGAATTGATAAGGTTTGCGACGGTTTTCCGAAACAATTGCTTCACTTTTAGACACACCGGCAAGCTGGCAGGTTTGGGATCCCTTACACCAGCGCCGGCTCCCTTGGCGGGGCGTTGTAAAAGTCCGACAGCAGGGCAAACAGCTCCCGATCCTCAGCAGGCCGGGGCACGATCCCTTCCGGGCGGGCCAGCAGCTCGTCGGCGATGTTCAGGTAGTACTGGCAGACGGGCTCCAGGCTGGGATCCGTCTCTGCCATCTCGAAGAGGGTTTTGCCCTTGACCCGCGAAATGCGAATGTCCTCGACCAGTGGCAGCACCTCGAGCACAGGCATGGGCACTGCCGAGACGTATTGGTCGATGAGATCCCGCTTGCTGGTGCGGTTGCCGATTAGGCCGGCCAGGCGCAGCTTGCGGGTTTTGGCTTTTTCTCGCACCGAGGCGGCAATGCGATTGGCGGCAAACAGGGCGTCAAAGCCGTTGTCAGTAACGATCACACAGTAGTCGGCGTAGTTGAGGGGGGCAGCAAAGCCGCCGCACACCACGTCCCCCAGCACGTCGAAGAGGATGACGTCGTACTCGTCAAAGGCGTTCAGCTCCTTCAGGAGTTTGACGGTTTCTCCCACCACATAGCCGCCACAGCCGGCCCCTGCCGGCGGCCCTCCCGCCTCGACGCAATCTACGCCGCCGTAGCCGCGGTAGATCACATCCTCGGGGTAGATGTCTTCGTAGTGGTAGCCCTTGGCTTCCAGGGTATCGATGATCGTGGGGATGAGAAAACCAGTCAGGGTGAAGGTGCTGTCGTGCTTGGGGTCACAGCCAATTTGCAACACCTTCTTGCCCCGCCGGGCCAAGGCCACCGAGAGGTTGCAACTGGTGGTGGACTTGCCGATCCCACCCTTCCCGTAAACTGCCAACTTCACAGCACGTTCCTCCACAAGCCTGACAAGGGCCATTATCGGCAGCTAACCCACTCCCTGAGAAGTGTTGAGAAGAATTAAGGCAAGCCTAAAACAAGTTAAAGCAATTTCTTAAATCGCCAGACGGACAAATCCTCGTCCAAGAGATTCTTCGAGCCGATTTTCGTCTTTTTTCCAGCTTTTGTTTTTTGTTTTTTCGTAAAAGCAGATCAAAAACAAATCATTCATCTCTCCCTGGCTTTGACAAGCGCTGCTCCCGTCAACTCGCTGGAGACTGCCGGCGGGATCCCTTTTCCCGCTTTGAGGGAGAGTCTCAAGAATGGTCTCAATGGCCAGAGGAGACGCGGAATCCCCAACTTCAAAAGGGATCTCAGGGATCGAAGGCAAAGGCAATCTGCACGGCCCCTGTAGAATCCACCTCAACCCTGCGCAGGAATTCCCGCAGGTAGGCGCGGCGCTCGCTCTCGCTGAGGTCTTGCCAGAAGGGCAGGATGGAGAGAGTTTGGGCGATCTGGAGGAAGTTGGCGGGAGGGAGCTGTTCCAGCTTTTGGGCCAAACGGGCCGTTTCCGCCCGCAGTTGGTAGCAGCGCTGGGCCAGGGAGGGCTCATCCATCAGTCCAGATTGCTGCAGCGCCTCCAGTTGCCGCAGCCGCTCGCTGTTGGCCTGGATCTGGGCTTGGAGCTGTTGGCGGGTTTGGTCCAGGGCCTGCCGATCCAGGTTTTGGGCACGGTGGGGGAGCTGCTCGCAGACCTGGCGGATCACCTCCTGCAGGACTTGGGCGTAGTGGAGGCTGTAGCGACAGGTTTGGCAACGCAGGTAGAGGTAGGAGGAGCCGTTCCTCTTGGCCTTGCCGGGGGTGGTTTGCACAATGCGCAGAAGGCTGCCACAGGTACGGCAATGGACGAGGCCAGCCAGAGCGCGGGGGGCGCTGGCGCTGCGGCGTGGGATCCTTTGGTTGCGTTTGAGCCAGCGATCGATCTGGGCGGCCTCGGTGCGGCTGAGGAGGGCGGGGTGGGTATCGCGCAGAACGGTGCCGTCGGCATAGGCCAGATCCCCGCGATAGACGGGGTTGAGCAGCCAGTTGCGCCCCGTGGCCACCGAAATGCGCTTGTGGTGTTTTTCTTCCAAAAAGCGCACCGCTTGGCGCAGGGATCCGTAGAGAAGAAAGTGCTGGAAAAAATCCTGAACAACAGGGGCCTGGCGGCGATCCAGCACGTAGCGCTCCCCTTCGCGGCGATAGCCAAAGGGAGCCGGGCCGGGGGGAGGCTTGCCCGCCAGGCGGTTGCGGGCCTGGCTGTGGCAGAGGCGGCGGCTTTGCAATTGATGGGGGATCTCGGCCAGCAGCGGGATCCAGTCGGCAGCCTCGCTGGGGGTGTGTAGGCCGGATTGGGTCACCAGGCTCAGTTGGATCCCTGCCTGTTGGATCTGCAACAGCCGTTGGTGGACTTCCTCCGCTCGATCCCCCAGATCCGCCAGGCGCACCAGCAGCACCTGCTGCACCGATCCGGCGGCGATGCCCTGCAACAGCTCTTCCAGGTGGGCGCGGGATCCCCAGTCGTGCCAGATGGGAGCGGCCCCGTGTGCTTTCAACCAGACCAGCTCCTGGTCTGGCCAAGGGGCATGGGCAGGCGTGTAGAGGTAGCCACAAATGCTCATGGACAAGCAACCTGTCACCGCTGCTGCACCATCACCCGACACCCCTCCTAGCCAGGGATCCCAGGTAGGCTAAGGGAGAGACAGACCGGCAACCCCTGGCTGCCGACCGCTCTCCGCAAGATGGCTTTACTCCACCGCCGCAGTCGCGTATTCCAGCTCCTCTTCCGACACCTCCAGCGGCGCCTCTTCGGCTTGTCCTTGCTTAGCAGCCCGCAGTTGCTCGCGGTACTTGGCCGCCATTTCTTCTGCTTTTTCGTAAACCAACTTGGGATCCCGCAGCATGTCGCCGGGATTGGGCTCCAGTTGCTTGGTGGACAGCGAGATCCGACCCCGTTCTGCGTCTAGGTCGATGATCATCACCTTCACTTCGTCGTTGACGTTGAAGACGCTGTGGGGCGTGTCAACATGTTCGTGGGAGATCTCGGAAATGTGCAGCAAGCCGGAGACGCCGCCAATGTCTATGAAGGCACCGTAAGGCTTGATGCCACGCACTGTGCCGACCACTACCTCGCCCACCTCCAGCTTGTTCATCTTCCGCTCCACCAGAGCGCGGCGATGGCTCAACACCAAGCGGTTGCGGTCTTCGTCCACCTCCAAAAACTTCAGGGGCAGCTCTTCGCCCACCAGCTCTTCCTTGGGCTTGCGGCTGCTGATGTGGGATCCGGGGATAAAGCCGCGCAATCCCTCAATGCGCACCAGGGCGCCTCCGCGGTTGGTAGCAAAAATGGTTGCCCGCACCGTGGCGTCTTCTTTCTGTAGCTGCCGCACCCGCTCCCAGGCCCGCATGTACTCGATGCGGCGAATGGAGAGGGTCAGTTGCCCCTCTTCATTTTCTTCGGTGAGGATGAAAAACTCGCGGGTCTCTCCCGGCTGCAGCACCTCGTGCGGGTCTTCTACCCGGCTGATGGACATCTCCTGCAGAGGCAGGAAAGCAGCCGTCTTGGCCCCGATATCGATCAACGCGCCGCGCGGCTCCACCGAAAATACCGTGCCGGCCACAATTTCGCCGGGGCTGAAGTGATAGTCGTACTTGTCCAGTAGGGCAGCAAAGTCCTCGGTGGTAAAACCTACATCGGCAGCAGCGGTGAATCGACTCATAGGGGTGTAACAGCAGTTGGCGCGAATTAGAAGAGCAGTTGAACTTGGTAATGAACGGCTCCCATACTCGCTCACCCTCCCGGGCGGGACAGGCAATAGCTTGGGAAATACTATCGTAGCTTAAGAGGGCGACTTTTGTGGCAAACTTCCTGGCGATCCTGCCAAGCTAGAGGGAGATGGCCAGAGTTGGGAGAGGGGCGATTGCATTTTATCGACCAGGCGGAAATTGAAGTGCAGGCGGGGAACGGCGGAGATGGCATTGTTGCCTTTCGCCGCGAAAAGTACGTGCCCGCCGGCGGGCCTTCGGGGGGCAATGGAGGACGGGGCGGCTCGGTGATCTTGGTGGCGGATCCCGGCTTGCAGACCTTGTTGGACTTTCGCTTCCAGCCGCTGATCAAAGCCGAACACGGGGCCAAGGGAGGACCCAACCACTGCAGCGGGGCCAGTGGTGCGGATCGGCTGGTGCGGGTGCCCTGCGGCACGATGGTGTTCAACGCAGAGACCGGCGAGCTGCTGGGGGATCTGGTGCAGCCCGGGGATCGGCTGCTGGTGGCTCGGGGCGGGAAGGGCGGCCTGGGCAATGCCCATTTTCTCAGCAACCACAATCGGGCTCCTCGCCAATTTACCAGGGGCCAACCGGGAGAGCGGCGACGCCTGCGCCTGGAGTTGAAGCTCATTGCCGAGGTGGGGATCGTCGGTATGCCCAATGCGGGCAAATCCACCCTGATCTCGGTGGTCTCGTCCGCCCGGCCCAAGATCGCCGATTACCCCTTCACCACCCTGCAGCCCAATTTGGGAGTGGTGCCTCATCCCTCCGGGGATGGGGTGGTGTTTGCTGACATTCCCGGACTGATCGAGGGGGCGCACCTAGGGGTGGGTCTGGGCCACGACTTTTTGCGCCATGTGGAGCGCACGCGGGTGCTGATCCACCTGGTGGACGGTACGACGGCGGATCCCGTCAGGGATTACCAAATCATTCAGCAGGAGCTGCGCGCCTACGGCCACGGGCTTAGCGACAAGCCGCAGATTGTGGTTTTGAACAAGATCGATGCCCTTGAGCCCCAGGAGGTGGCCGAGCGCACCCAGCAGCTGTCAATGGCTGCCGGTGCCCCGGTATCAGCCATCTCGGCGGTTGCCAGGCAGGGGCTGGAGCCCTTGTTGCAGCGGGTGTGGCAGTGCCTGGGCCGGGATCCGGATCCCCATCAACCTGCGGCGGCCAGCAAAATCCAGCCGGTCCAGGGGCAGAAGAATCTTAGAATAGGAGTGCCCCTGCCTTCCCAAAACTCAGAGATGAGCGGCTATGTATATCTCGGCGGAGGATCTGCCCCCCGACTTGCGCCAGATCAAGTTGGCCATTGAGCAGGCGGCCCAGGTGAGGGCAGGAGCTTGCTTGGAGCTGTTGATGCTCCTGCGGTTGTTGGAGGATCTGCACCGCACGATTTTGGAGGGGGCCTTCCGAGAGTCTTTGCCCAACACCCGCCAAGAGCTCTATCGGGTGCTTCAGGATTTGGAGGAAGCAGGCGACTGGCCCTATTTGCCTCGTCTGCATATTCAAGCGCTGATGCAACAGCTAAAAGATTGGCCGGAAGCGCAGGGATCCCTGCCGGTGCCGCCTACCCCTCGTTCTGGGGGAGTGGCAGAAGTGGTGGAAAGCCCCAGCCGCTCTGAGTCTTGAGGTTTTGCTTTTTTCTCCCGAATGGCCGAGTATTTTAAGCTCCATCCGCAGCATCCCCAGGCCCGCTCCATCCAACGGATTGCAGCCGCTCTGCGGGAAGGGGCGGTCATGCTCTACCCCACTGATACGGTCTATGCCATTGGCTGCGATGTCACCCACAAGCAGGCGGTGGAGCGGGTAAGGCGTCTCAAGCGGCTTTCCAACGACAAGCCCCTCACCTTTTTGTGCCCTTCGCTTTCCCAAATTGCCCAGTATGCCCAGGTGAGCGATCCCGCCTATCGACTGATGCGGCGGCTGATCCCAGGCCCGTTTACGTTTCTGCTGCCGGCCACCAAGCTGGTGCCCAAGCTAGTCATGGATCCCAAGCGGAAAACCACTGGCATCCGCGTGCCCGATTCGGCCATCTGTCAGGCGCTGTTGGCCGAGTTAGGCAACCCCATCGTCTCCACCTCGGCCAAGCTGGGCGGGGATCCCGTCGGCTCTTTGGAGGTGGGTTTTGACTCTGTTGGGGATTGGGAAGAGGGGGGAATCTTTACCGCCGAGGAAATGCGACAGTTGGAGAAACAGGTGGATCTGGTGCTGGATGACGAGGCTCCCTATCGGGCCCAGGTCTCGACGGTCATCGATCTCACGGGGCCGGAGCCCCTGTTGGTGCGGGCAGGCCTGGGGTACGAGCAGGTGGCAGAGCTCAGGCGGGTGGAAGAGCTGACTGGCTGAGGGCCGGGATCCCCCTTGCCCTACTCGGCTGCCACCAACTCCTAAAATAGGGTCGTGCTGCTGCGGTAAGCCCATGCCTGAAGCTTTGGCTGAGCAAAAATCGGCCCTGTTGCGCCTGCTGGAGACGACCGACCGGGGCCGACGTGTCTTGCCCGGCCAAAAAAGCCAGATCTTGTCTCACATTGCCGCCCTGGAAGCCCTCAACCCCACCCCTTGCCCAACGGCTGCCGCAGAACGGCTGGAGGGAAATTGGCTGAACCTGTTTACCACCAGCACAGACTTGTTGCGGTTGGCCAATTTGCCCCTTTTGACCACCGGTGAGATCTATCAGTGCATTCGGGCCCAAGCGGGCCAAGTCTTTAACGTGGCGGAGATCCAGGGATCCGGCTGGCTGCAGGCTTGGCTGCCGCGGGGAGTTTTGGCGGTGGCAGCCCGCTTCTACCCGGAGTCGGAACGCCGGGTCAAGGTGATTTTCGAGCGGCTGCTGCTCGGATCCCAGGCGTTGATGAGCTACGAGATCGAGAGTTTTCTCTATCTGCTCGAACGGGATCCCGAACGGATCCCGGCGGTGAAGATCGACGTTCGCCGCCGCGAGCCAACAGGCTGGCTGGAGATTACCTATTTGGATGAGGATCTGCGGATTGGCCGTGGCAGCGAAGGGAGTGTTTTTGTCTTGCGGCGGGTGGGCCGAGGCTGCGGCTAGCCAGAGGTGCCAGAGGGTTCGGCGGCGGCGATTTCAGAAAGAGGGGTCTTGGAGGTTAGACCAGAGCCTATCTCCCAGAGGGTCTGCAGGGCGCGGTAGGCCTCTTGCAAAGTCCGCAACTCCTGTTGGGATTGCTCCAGTTGCCGGGCCCATTGCTCCTGTTGGGAGCGCAGCTTTTGGTTTTCGGATTTTGTGCGATGCAGGAGGCGCTTAAGTTTTTGCTGCTGCTGCTGGAGTTGGGCCCGCTCGGCTTCCGACTGCTGCAGTTGGATCCCTTGGCGTTCCAGTTCTATCCTCAGGGTGGTGACTTGGGATTGAAGCTGGCGCAGCTTGTGGCGCAGCGCTTGCTCTCGCTCGGGCTTGAGTTGGGGGGAAGGGGATGAGGTTTGGAGGTTTTGCAGGTGCTGTTGCAACTGTTGCACCTGCTCCTGGAGAACCCGACACTGCTGCTGCTCGCTGCGCAGTTGTGCCTGGACACGCTCGCAGATCTGGATTTCGGCTTTCACCTGCTGCTTAATTCGGTCGAGAATCTTTTGGTGGCGGAGCTGGGTTTGGCGGATCTCCTGCGCTAATTGCCAAAGGCGCGGATCCCCCGCGGGCCTGCCACCGTGGTCGGCGGGATCGAAGGGAGACACGGCCTCCAACAGGGATTTTCGGAAATCGGCCCAGGAAGGGGATTGCAAGGCCATCTGGGTTACCCACCAAACTCCGTAGGCGGATCCGAGCCCGACCAACAAGCCAGGGATCCCGGCCAAGGACAGGGAAACCTTGGGCAGCGTGGGCAAAATCTGATCCAACAGCCCCGCCACCACCGCGCAAACCAGGAGCCCGCTCCCTGCAGCGGCGACGCCTGAGATCCAAGAGGAGCGGGAGGACATCATCGTTTTTGTTTATCAGAACCACCAGAGCGGGAGAACCAGGGCAAAGGTCAGGTTCAAAAATCACCTGTCTGCATCTCAGTTTATCCCGCCGGCAACCTCTGTCTCTC
>NZ_JANSIY010000070.1:0-2986 GCF_047462295.1 Synechococcus sp. H60.3
CTCCAGAGATTTAACTTGTTCGCCTCAATTGCAGCACGAACGGCTTTCATCGCGACACTGATTGGCTCTTGAGCCAACACAATTCACCAATACAGTGCGGGGCTTCCCGCCGATTAAGCTAAATGCCTGAAGATTTGCTGGGCTGGTTTTCTGCTTCTTGTCTGCGGCGATCGCCAATGCCACAGTCGCCGCAGCATTCGGGTCGCTTGAAGTCGTCCCAATGGATGCAGGCCCGGCAGCCCTTCAGCATTTCCGGCCAGCGCTCTCGAATCAATAGTTGTCGCAGCCTCACTTCTCGTGATTCGGGAAAGGGGTGTCGCAATCCATCCATGGCCCTGGGATCCGCAGCTCTCTGTCTCTGGTATAAGAGCAAATGGAAGTCTGCAATCTAGAAATATCGGCATAGCTTAAGGTTTGCGCTTTGCCCATCTCTAGAGAGCTTGGGCTAGCTCAATTTTCTTGAGCCCATTACTTTTCGAAGGAATTTGCAAAAAATGTAAACGATTTCTTATGAGATTTAGCTGGATTTTTCCCCGCTTAACACAAAGGTGGGATCCAAAGGCAGCAACAGTTGGGTGCGACCGCGGTGTTCCAGGCGGTTCACGGCCGATTGGATCACCTCCACATGATGAGCTCGCACGGCAGCCAGCCCGGTAGAGAGGCCGTAGAGCCCCTCCAGAGAGTTGGTGGTTGCCACAATCCTGCCGTTGGGCTTGAGATGGTTCCAGGAGGCCTCCAGGATCTCCCGTAGGGGATGGCCGCCTTCGATACAGATGCGATCGGGGGGCGGAGAGAGCTGGTGCAAGCAAGCGGGGGCAGTGCCCTGGATTACCTGCACGTTGTTGAGACCGAATTTCTCGCAGTTGCTCTCGATCAGGCTGACCACCTCTGCATCTCGCTCAATGGCGATCACCTGAGCTTTGGGGCAGAGAATGGCCGCTTCGATGGCGATGGTGCCTGTCCCGGCGCCGATATCCCACAGGCAGTGGTCTTCCCCCAAGCGCAACTGGCTTAGCACCAGCACGCGCACCTCGCGGGGGCTCATCGGGATCCCCGGGATCCGCTCAAAGGCAGAGTCCGGGATCCCTGGGGTGCGGTAGGGCCAAGAGAAGGGGGTTGCCATCGCCAAAGACCGCTGCCGCGAAAATGGCCATCTTCCTCAGCATAAGGCGAAGGCCCAACCGACTGGCTACGCTCTTTATGTCCTCCTGCGGGGACAGGGGATCCCCGCTCTAGGCCAACCTAGGGCAGAAGTCCCCGTGAGGGCCGCACAGAGCTCCAAAGCTGATGATCGGACTCGAACCGATGACCTGCTCATTACGAGTGAGCTGCTCTACCGACTGAGCTACATCAGCAATTGTGGATACCCCCACATCCCTTTGTTCGGCCAGTTCAGCAGCGCAAACTGGGAACGGGGGACGGGAAAGCCGACTTGGATTCGTGTTAAGGCCTATCTATCCTAGCGCATCCTTGCCTTGCTCGGGATCCCCAGGGCCACAATCCCAAAGAGAGACCCAAGGTCAGCCAGGCCAGCCAGTCGCCTGTGCGCGTGTAGAAGGTGACCTGAGATTGCCGCCTGACCTCTCCGCTGACCACCCCGCGCTGAAAAATCGGGCCCACCCGTTGCATTCGACCGGAGGGATCCACCACTAGATTGCCGCCGGTGTTGTTGACGAAGACCACGCTGCGCCGGTTTTCAACCGCCCGGAAAACCGAGAGCCGCCCGTGGAGCAGCGGCCAGTGGCTGTTGCCAAACCAGCTATCGTCCGAGATGACAATCAAGGACTCGGCTCCCGCGCGGGTCAGAGCTCGGCTGGGGGCAGGCAGAACGCTCTCCAGGCAGATCATCACCCCCAAAGGCCCAAACAGCTCTCCTCCCGCCAGCGGCCGATAGCCATCGGGGGAGGGCACGTAGCGCCCTGACTCAAAGTAGGGGAAGATCCACTGCTTGCCAAACCAATCCAGCACTTGGCCCCGGGCGTCAAAGAGGAGGGCGGTGTTGAAAAACCGTTGCTCCTCCTCCGGCAGGTGAGCTGTGCGGGGATCCGGCTCCGTGGCTCCCGTAATCAAGGCCCCTTCCGGGGGGAGGATGGCTTGCATCGGCTCGATCACATAGGGTTGCAGGGGGGTGTTCAGTAATCGGGCGCGCAGGGCTCCTTCCGGCCAGATCACCAACTGCGCCCCCTCGGCCACCGCCTGGGCCGAAAGCTGATGCAGCTCCCGGTAGCGCTCGCTGCGGTAGTCCCAACTGCGATCCGCCTCCAGCCAGGCCACCTGCTGCACCGCCCCCACGCGAAAGCTGGGAGCCCCTTCCGCCGCCAAGGCATCAAAGTAGGCCAGCCGTAGGCTGCCGTAGGCCAAGACTAGCCCCCCCAGACCTAGGCCGCAGGCCAGCGTGCGCCGGATAGCGGGGTTCTTGGCCCCAGCGCCAAGTGCTCCCCTTAAGGATCCCTCCGCCCTCCACTGGCGGCGGAGCTGCTCGGCCAGCTGCCAAACCACGCCGTTGACGAACACAGCAAAAAAGGTCACTCCCCAGATCCCAGTGAGATCGGCAATTTGGATCCCGAGGGGCCAGTCAAAGAGCAGGGATCCCCAGTGGAAGGGAATCGGCCAGCGGAGCAGACCCAGCAGCCCATCCAGCCCTGTCCAGACCGTGGCCACCCCTAGGGGACGGGCCCAGGGGGGAAGTGGTTGGCTCAACTGCAAACTTAAGACTGTGGCCGTTGTGAAAAACAGAGGGATCAGGGGGGCCACCACTGCTCCCCCTAGGATCTCCCAGGCGCTGAGCACTTGAAGGGAGAAGGGATCCACCCAGAAGGCGTACAGGCACACCCAAAACCACAGGCCATAGGCCAAACGCCAGCGCCCCCACCCCTGTCGTTGTTCGCAAAGGTGAAACAGGGGCGCTAGGCCCAGCAGTGCCCCTGGGAACCAGTGCAACCAGCGGTTGGGGGATCCCAGGCACAGCAGCAAAACGGTTAACCCC
>NZ_JANSIY010000070.1:3086-14186 GCF_047462295.1 Synechococcus sp. H60.3
GGCCCAGCAGTGCCCCTGGGAACCAGTGCAACCAGCGGTTGGGGGATCCCAGGCACAGCAGCAAAACGGTTAACCCCTCCAACCATCGGGATCCCGGGTTTTGGCGAACCGGTGAGAGCAAATCTAACTGTTGAGGGAGGGAGGGCAGCTCCAGAGCCATTGGCAATGCAGGAGAACCCCTTGGGTACTGGGGACAGCAGCAAGAGCCGGCCTTGCTCGCATCCCCTCATCTTTACAGATCCTGCTGAGGCCTGCAAACTATCCCAGAGGCCCTACTGCGGATACCACCGCTGTTGCCAGGCCCGCATTTGCTCAATCTCTACCTGCTGGGTGGTAACAATGGCTGTTGCCAGTTGCCGGATCTCAGGGCGCTTGGATTTTTCCAGAGCCTCTTGGGCCATAGCTAGCGCCCCCTCGTGGTGCTGAATCATAGCTTTCAGAAAGCGCAGGTCAAACTTGGGGTCAGCGGATCCCAGGTCGGTATCCATGCGCATGGCGGCAGCCATCTCCGGCGTCATGGTCATCTGGTGGCCCATCTCCTCATGCCACATCACGGGCTCCTGGGGAGCTTGCGGGTACCAACTCAGCCGCCAGCCTTGCATCTGCTTGATTTCTTGGCTTTGCGCTGCCACAATGGCCCTGGCCAACTGAAGAATTTCCCGCCGCCGGGATTTTTGCAGAGCCTCTGCGGCCATGCTCACCGCTCCCTCGTGGTGGAGGATCATCGCATCCAGAAACCGCAGATCGAAGGATTCGTCGGCAGGGCCTAGGCTAATCCGATGAGCTCTATCGATTGAGAGCTCTCCCTTGTTCTCATGAGCAGTTGCCTCTGGCTCCAGCTCCCTGCCAACCCAGAGAGTGTCCAGGACAAGCCCACCAGCCAGGATGAGAGCCCAGACAGTTAGGCGCATCACCGCTTCCTCCGAGGACAACAGGTCAATATCCTACGCCCTCCAGTCCCCTCTAGAGTCAAGCCCTTTGGCGACCCTGCCAGCCAGAGTGGGATCCCTTAGCTTGGTGCCCCCATCTGGGCACCCCTGGCGTCGCCAGTTCAGGAAGTGGGGTTGGGTGTCAACAACTGCTCCCCTTGCAACATGCGAGCGGCAGCGCTGAACAACTCTTCCTCCAAGTAGGGCTTGGTGAAGTAGGCAGTGGCTCCCAGCTCCCGGGCTGTCTGCCGGTGCCGTTCTGCCCCCCTTGAGGTAAGCATAGCTACCGGAATATGCTTGAGGTTGCTGTCTGCCCGTATGCGGGAGAGCAACTCCAGGCCGTCCATGCGCGGCATCTCGATGTCGCAGAAGATGAGATCGCAGCGCAAGCCACCGCGAAGCTTTTCCCAGGCGTCCTGTCCATCGCGGGCTTGCTCCACCCGGTAGCCCACCTTTTGGAAGGACATGGAGAGCAGCTCCCGCACCGCAATCGAGTCATCCACAATGAGCACCGTGGTTTGATGGGTTTCCTCGGCACGTGGCTCCGCAGCGCGACGCTCTGCCCAGAGGCGGCTGAGATCGCGACGGCGGCCTTGGGCCATATCCACCAGTTCAAGGACATCAGCAATGGGCAGCACGCGACCATTGCCCAGCACCGTTGCCCCAGAAATGCCAGGTGGTTTGGGCACAGGCCCGCGCAATTGCTTGATCACGATTTCCTGCTCTTCCACAAAGCTGTCCACCTGCAGGGCAAGGTACTGGCCGGCACTTTGGAGGACAACAATGGGGATGATGCCCTCATCCTGGGCAACGCTGTAGACCTCGGAGCGGCTGCGGCTGTGGCTGCGGCTGTAGGACAACAGATTCGAGAGGGGTTGGAAGGGAAGGCGTTGATCCCGCCAGGGAATGGAGGGCCGCCCCTGTTCATCCGGCTGCACCTCATCGACGGGAACATCCAGCATTTCCTCCACACCGTCGAGAGGAAAGGCGATCAGGGCTTTGTCGCTGACACACACCATCGCCTTGGAAATGCTTAAGGTAAGCGGCAGGCGGATGGTAAAAGTGGTGCCTTTGCCGCGCACGGAATCCACTTGGATGCTGCCGCGCAGATCGGTGATGTTGCGGCGCACCACATCCAAGCCAACCCCCCGCCCGGCCAGGTCGTCCACCTCGCTGGCCTCACGGCTGCTAAAGCCGGGGTGGAAGAGGACGTTGAATACTTCGTCTTCGGTTGCCTGCTCTGACAGCAGCCCCAGCCTTTGCGCCTTGGCCTTGATTTTCTCCACCGGGATGCCGGCGCCATCGTCGGCGACAACGATGATTGTCTGGTTGCCTTGGTAGAAGGCCCTGACGGTGATCTTGCCTTCAGGGGGCTTGCCCAAGCGGCGCCGCTCCTCAGGGGGCTCGATCCCGTGCACCAGGGCGTTGTTCACCAGGTGGGTCATCGGGTCGGAAAGCTCTTCCAGGATGGCTTTGTCGATGAGGGTGTCGCGGCCTTCCACCACCAGGCTGGCCTGTTTGCCCGTTTTGATGGAGAGATCACGGACGGCGCGGGGCAGGCGGTCGGCAATTTGCGCGAAGGGCACCATGCGCGCCCGGTTCAGGCCTTCTTGCAGTTGGGTGGTGACCTGGCGGAATTGGCGGGTGATCTGCTCTGCCTCATCCACCGCAAACTCGATGTCGGAGGAAGACTCGCGTACCCGCACGATGAGCTCAATGATCTCCTGGGCCAGAGTGTGGAAGGTCGTAAACTGATCCATCTCCAACTTGTCGAACTCTTGGCCTATGGAGTGCCCCACCCGCCCCCGAGTAGATTCCTCGCCGTTCCGGCCGAACCCCACCGTTGCCGCGCTGCTGCGGCTGGAGAACAGCGCCGCTTCCAGCAACGAGCGGTCGTACTGATCCCGCATGCGCTGGCCCAGCTCCCCTAGCTGTTGCACCCGGCCCAATAGGCCATCCAGAAACTGGCGCAGGCGAGTTTGGTTTTGCTCCATGCTGTTGCGGATGACCACCAGCTCTCCCACCAAGTTGTTGATGGAGTCGAGGTGGCGCACCTCCACCCGCATCACAGGGTTGCTGAGAGCAGATCGCCGTGGGGCCGGTGGGGTTGGGGTAGCCGGTGCCGTGGGGGCGGCTGTTGCCGGAGCGGGAGTTGCCGGGGCAGTGGCAACAGCGGGCGGAGAAGGCGCCGGCGCTGCTGCAGAGGCCTGGGGGGCAACCTCGAGATCGCCTAGGAGGGATTCCAGTTGGGCTGCGAAATCATCGGCGACCTCGCTGCTCACGGCTGCAGGGGATCCCACAATAGGAGCGATGACCTCTTCCAGCTCAGGCGGCACCGCTGGTTCGGCGGCATCGAAGAGGGCAGCCAAATCGTCCAAACTTGGGGCAGGAGAGGCTTCCGGCGCTTCTTCCTCCAAGGGCCGCATCTCATCTGGGGAAACGGTCGCGCTCTGGGCAGCCAAGAATTCATCCTCTGTGAACAGGCTTTCCAGTTGGCTGGCCAGATCGTCCTCTGCCGGCTGAGGATCCCTGTCCTGCTCTGGGGCAGCCACAAGCGGCTCGGGCAGGAACACTTCAGCCAGACTGCTTGCCTGGAAAGCTTCTGTGTTGCTTAGGGAGACGGCGGCGTCGGGGAGTAGGTCTTCTTGGGTGCTCGCCGCTTCGGCAAGGAACTGGCTCAGCTCATCCAGATCCACCTGGCCGTCGCCATCGGTATCCAGAGCCGAAAGGGATCCCCCAATCGCCGCACCTAGCCCTTCGGTATCAGGCTCCTCGGCAAAGAGAGCCTCGAGGCGGTCGAAGGACTCCGCGGGCTGCCCCTCCGGATAGAGAGCTCCTTCCTGAACCGGGAAGAGGTTCTCCAAAAGAGCCCAGTCCTGGGCTTCTGCCGCATCCCCAGTGCCCGGGGCGTCCTCCAGTGTCTCCCCGGCGAAGAGATCGGCTAGGCCCAGCTTCGCCCCCAGGTCTGGGGTTTCCGCTGCCGTCGGCTCATCGGAAGGGGCCAAGACGCTCTCCGGCGCAGCGGCAAATCCCTCCAAAGCAGGTGAAGATTCCTCAGCGAAGAGGTTTTCAAGCTGCTCAACTGCGGCCACGCCAAAGTCGGCGATGCCAAAAGAGGGTTCAGGAGCCGCCTCGAAAGATGTGGAAGGTTCGCTGGCTTCTTCTAGGCTCGACCAGGCCTGATCCGCTGCCGAGACAAGGCCCTCCAGGCTGCCTTCAGCAGCAGAGTCCAAAAATGTCAGGGATCCCGTCTCATCGGGAACAGAAAAGTCCTCAGGCCAGAGGTCGGCAGAGAACTCGGCCCGCAAGTCTGCTGCCGCCTCCCCATCCCCAGGGATCGGCTGGAGGGACGAAGACAACTCCTCTACCCAGAGATCCGCCTCCGGCCCACTGTCGGGAGCAGCCCCAAGGTCAGGCAACTGGGACAGCTCCTGCAGAGGAGAACTCTCTACTGCAAGCTCCTCGAGCTCGAACAAGGCCTCCACTCCGGCACTTGCAGCTTCGTCTGCAGCCGGGGCTTCCTCGAGGCTTGCCGCAGCAACTTGGGCCGCCAGAGGGACATCCCAGACGGCCTGACTTGTTTCCTCGGCCCCTCTCAGCTCGGTAGGCTCGACAGAGGCCAGCTCTGCTGCTGCTTCGTCCACTACTTCGGCAAACAGCTCCGCCAAATCCGTTTCCCCTCTCCCCTCTTCTGGGCTCAGCTCCTCGAACACCTGCGAGAAAGGCTCAGGGGAAGGAGGGATCAGCTCCGGCGGTGGCTCCTCAATATCGGATAGCTGCTCTGCGTTGGCAAACAGCTCGTCAAAGGCAGAGGAGGCTTCTGCTTCCAGACTTAAAGGAGTCGCTTCGAAGTCGCTTGAGCCAAAGCCTAGCCTGTCCTGCGACCCGTCGAGTACTGCTGCAGCTTCTTCCGGCGCGGCGACGCCCTCTTGGGCAAGGTCGGCGGCTGCTTGCCAGTCTTCCTCGGTCAAAGTCTCGGTGGACATCTCCGACCAGCTCAGCCCTGGGCTCTCCTCGCCTGCCAGGACACCGTCCATCTCCCAAGGGGACGGCGGCTGCCCGACCAGCAGATCCCAGGCCGCCTCCACGCTCTCCGACCCCTCCGCTTGCAGGGTTGCTTCGACGGGGGTCGCCTCTTCTGATCCAGGTTCCTGGCTCCCCTCGGCTGCAGAGGATTCTTCTGCCGGGATCCCAGCAGCCGCCCAGTCCGCTGGGGCAGCCGTGCTCTCGGGTTCGCGGAAGAGTGGCTCTGGCTCTCCAACAGGGCCCAGGTCGAAGGAGGTGGGGATCCCTGGCTCCTCAAGGGCCGGTGGCACAGGGCGGAAGGCCAACAACTCAGAGGAGGGCTGGATGGTATGCGCTGCTCCGCTGGCCAGAGCCTGGTGAGCCTGTTTCAAATCTCGCAGAACCGGCAGAGCCAGTTGCCGCAAATCCTGGGCGGGATCCGCCAAGATCTCGCCAATTAGGCGGGCTAGGGCTGTCCAGCCACCCAGATCCACAGACTCAGCCTCTCCCACCTCCTGGAGCGATTGAACCAAGCTTTGCAAAGCGGGCCGCGTAGCTGGGTCATCGGGGCGTTTGAACAGCTCCAGCATCTGGCGCAACAGGGCTGGGATCCGCTGATGAACCACCACCTCCAAAGGATCTGGGGGTGCAGCGGGAGCCACAGGGTGAGCCAGTTGCTGCAATTCCGCCGAAGCCGCCACCTCTTCGGCTCTCCCCGCCAAGACAAGTTGCTGCCCTTGCTTCAAATCCCGCAAGGCAACCAACGCCAACGTTCGCAGATCGGCGTCGGGGTTGCCCAGGGCTTGCTCGAAGGTTTCGGTTAACTGTTGCCAGCCCACCAGATGATGCACTTGCCCGATCTGCTTGAGAACAGCATTGGCCGCCAGCAACTGCTCGCGAACGCCCGGCTGATCCCCGCGCTTGAACAGCTCCAACATCTGCCGCAACTGCTGCGGCACCACTTCCGCCATCTCTTGTTGTAGAGTGCGGGCTGCTGGTGGCGGGGGGGCAGCCGGAGCAGGTCTAGAGACAGGGCCAGCGCCGAGAAGGCTCTGAATGTAGTTTTCAGTCTCCTGAAAAACTGGCTCCAGTTCCGCCAGCGTCGAGTTGCTGAACTCCTGGGTGAGACCGCGAGGGCTTTGCAGCTCGTCCAAAAGCGCCGTCAGCCCATCAAAAACTCGCAGCAGCAGCGTCTCCAAGTGCTGATCCACCGGCACTTCGCCCAGGCGAGAGCGAAACACGTTGAAGAAATCCTCTAGGCGGTGGGCAGTCTGCTGAATGCTGGTGAGGCCCAGCATGGCTGCTCCGCCTTTGATGGAGTGGGCAGCTCGGAACAACTCGTTGATCAGCTCAGGATCGCTCACGCTGTCCCGCAGGCTGAGGAGCCCCTGCTCGATCGTGGCCAAGTGGTCGCGGGCTTCTTCGATGAAGTAACTGAGGATCCGCTTTTGTGCTTCTTCATTCATGGCAGGAGGTTCCTCCTACAGCCCACAGGTACTCATATCAGTAGTAACAGATCGGACAGGGGAAGCTTTCCCATGCCCGAATTCTGCTTTGCGACAGAGGGATCCTGATGTCCCTGAAGCGCGGCAGCTTCCCATCGGGATCCTTGTCCCTAGGATGCCCGCGAACCGAGCAGATTTGCTCATTCATCCCCCACCCGGAAGCGACCGACAGAAGCTTGCAGCTCGCGAGCGATGCTCACCAACTGTTGCAGCGAGCTGGCTACCTTCTGCGCCTCCTCGGACGTCTCGTTGGCTGTCAGCGCCACTGACTGCATGAGATGGGCTACAGCGCGGGAGGTCTCTGTTTGTTGCACAGTAGCCTGAGAAATCGCCCGCACCAATCCGTCGATCTGGTGGCTGATCTCGATGATCTCATCCAGACTGTTTTTGGCCTGCTCGGCCCGCCTTGTTCCCTCTATAACCACCTGCGTCCCCTCCTCCATGGCTGTCATGACGTTGCTGGTTTCCGACTGGATCTGCAGCACAATCTGCTCAATCTCTTTTGAAGCCTTGGCGGCCCGGTCGGCCAGTTGTCGCACCTCATCCGCCACGATAGCAAAGCCTCGTCCCGCCTCGCCGGCCCGAGCGGCCTCAATACTGGCGTTGAGGGCAAGCAAGTTGGTGCGCGAAGCAATTTGTGAGATCAAAGCCACAATCTTGGAGATCTCCTGCGAGGATTCCGCCAAGCGTTTCACCTTGCGGGTTGTCTCTGCTGCCATTTCCCGAATTTCCAGGATGCTGGCCACCGTGCGATCCACCGCTTCTCCACCCCGGGCAGCCGCTTCTGTGGCCTGGGCAGTGACATTGGCTGCCTCGCGGGCGTTGTTGGCCACCTCTTGAATTGATTCCGTCATCTCCTGAATGGAGTTGAGGGAGTTGGAAATTTCCTCCGCCTGGCGCAAGGCGTCGGCAGAGAGGCTGCGGGCAAAGTCCTCATTCTGCAAAGCAGCGTCGTTGACAGCAGCGGCGGCCCGCTTCACTTGGATCACGATGTCCCGCAAGCTGCGGATGGTCAGGTTGAAAGAGTCAGCAACAGCGCCGAGGACATCGGCAGTGACCTCCGCCCGCACCGTCAAGTCTCCACGGGCTGCCCCCTCCACATCATCCAGGAGGCGAATTACCTGCCGTTGCAAGTCTTCCTTGGCTTGGCCTTGCTCGGCGGCCCGCTGGCTTAGATCGGCAAAATGGGCCTCAAGGGCGGCGGCCATTTGGTTAAAGCTGTTGGCCAAGCGACCCAACTCGTCATCCCCTCTCGCCTCTGCCCTTACGGAGTAATTCCCCTGGGCCAAGGCAGCGAAGTGACTGGACAGCTCTTGGACGGTGGAGCGAATGTGTTTAGCACTGCTAGCTGCAAGTACAGCCCCAACTCCTGCGCCGACAACTCCCCCTCCAATGACCCCCCCAATCCAGCGAGCTCCCCCATTGGCCGGGATCCCAAGGCCGATGACCAAGCCAGCAGCCAAACTCACAGCTCCTTGGATCAGCGCCAGCGTCAACTGATTGGCCGTCAGTCGGCTAGGCAGTTCCTGCCCGGATAGGCTAGGGAGAGGAACAGTGAGCGTAGGCAGGCTTGGTACCGTTTTACCCGTCTCTCCTGTCTTGCCCTCCTCGGGATAAAAGGCCGCCGGCTCGCTGCCATCCATGCCGGTCAGTTCGCGATCCAGACGGTCCAGCTCATCGAGCTCGAAAGGGGCGGAGGCAACGCTGGTCGTGTCTTCTTCGGGGGCAGGGATCGGCTCACTCATGGGGGCAGCCAATTCTGTTGGCAAGCTCTCCTCTAGGGATCCCACCTCCTCTTCCGCAAAAGTGGGTAGGGAGAAGCCCATCTCCTCGGGAAAGTCCGCATCGCTAGCCAACTGCGTGATAGAATCGCTGCCTGAATCCTGGAGGTGCTGCTGGTCGAATTCGTTGAGGAAGGCAAAATCGTCATCGACTGCCGGGCCTGTCTGAGGCTGCTCCCTGCCTGCTTGCAAGTCGGTCCCGCCTGGAACCCTCAGTGGCGTTACCTGAGGGTTAGCGGGCAGCGGGTGAGAGAAGGCAAACGGATCCGCCGGCTCCAATTCTAGCCTTGTCTCAAAAGGAGCCGCAAAGCTTTCTTCCTCGCCAAAAGTCATCTCATCAGCGGCAAAGCCGTCGCTTCCCATCGAGAAGGGATCCTGAGCAAAAGGGTCGGCCTCTTGTTCCCCCATTCCCTCAAACTCAAACTGGGGAAAGGGAGCCGCCTCCTGCGCTTGAGGTGGGAACTCCCCTTGAGGTTGGAGGTTGCCTTCCTGCACCGGAGAGGGGACGTCCGCCAGCTCCGGCGCCATCTGCAACAGCTCCTCCAGGCCCCTGCGGGCCGACTCCAGCTCCTCAGGATCGCTGGCCGTCTTGAGGATGGTATCGTAGGTATGGCGGGCTTCCAGCAACTGCCCCGCTTGCTTCTGGGCCGAAGCCAGCAGCAACTTGACAGCAGTATCCTGCGGCTGAGCAGCGGCTACCTGGTTGAACAACCGCACTGCCTCGACGTAGTCTCCCTGCCAAAAGGCGACCATCGCCTCGGTAAAGTCTCTCTGATTGTTCGCGCTCGAAACCATGGACCCTCCTTTCCCTGCTTGGCTACCTCTGTTGCTGCTTCAACCCAAATGCCCAGAACTCACCCAACACCAACCCGCCCAAACCCTTTAGAGTTGTTGGGCTACAGATGGGTTACCTCTCCCAACTGGCTGCCCTGCTCCCAACAAAGAATGGGCTCTTGCCCTCCTTCCGTAAAACATTGGGGTAGCACAGCCATGCTCCCCGGCTGGCCTGGTGCAAATCTCTAGGGAACAAGATCGGCTCCATTCTTTCCATTGTGAATGGCTTTGGAGATTGACTACGATAGAAACTATACATTTCCGCATTTCTGCCGAACTGGCGGCTAGCCATTCCTCACCCCCAACGGTCGGATCTCAGGATGGCCGACTGATCCAGCAGCGGCAAGCGGGCTCCCGTCGCAGGCACCACCCATTCCCCTCGCAAGAAGGGAGCTATCGACTCAGGAGCCACGAGGACAGGCCGCACCGACTCAGTCTTCAGCCACTCCATGCCCACAATTAAATCCACAGCCAGGCCCATCAGCAAATCCTGTTGATCCATTACGGCCACCACAGGGAGCTCGGCGCGGTCGAGGTTGAGGGGCGGGCTGATCCCCAAAAACTGGCCCAGATCCGCAACCCAGATGATTTCGCCCCTCAAGTTCAGAGTGCCCAGCAGAACTGGGGCGACATTCGGCATGGGGGTAATTTTCTCGGGGCCGATGCTCATCACCTCCACAACCGATACCGCGGGCAACGCAAATTCCTCCCCAGTAGCAACCTTGAATTTTAGGAAAAGCTCTCCCTCAGGAGCCTCTATTTCCTGCAATTCTTGGGTCTCATCCCCCATCAATAAGTCCAGATCCCCCAGCATGACGCTCCCCCGTATTGATGGTCTGTGGAGAGGTGGCCACCGCTCCCTTGCCCAGGGCCTAGAGCCCTTTTGGGCTCTGCCGGAAAGCATAGAGGCAGGATGGGCGGTTCCTAGCCTCTCAGTAATTGCTTAATCGTACCCACCAGTTCCTGCGGCTGGAAAGGTTTGGCAATATAGGCATCTGCTCCCTGGCGGAGCCCCCAGTAGCGGTCGAACTCTTCCCCTTTGGAAGAACACATGACAATCGGGGTTTTTTGGGTGAGCGGGTCGGCTTTGAGGAGACGGCACACCTCGTAGCCATTCATACGCGGCATGACAATGTCAAGCACAATCAGGTCGGGTTTGTTTTGCTTCACCGCCTCTATGGCTTCCACCCCATCTCCCACCGTCATCACCTCGAAGCCGTTTTCCTGCAGCAACTTGCTGATCATCTCCCGCTGCGATTGACTGTCTTCCACCACCAAGACGCGACTCATTTTTGTCTGGTCTCCTTGATCTCCCGCAACTGCTGTTTGATGGTAGCTAGTAGCTCTTGAGGCTTGAAAGGTTTGGTTACATAGGCATCGGCTTGATTGCGCTTAGCCCACTCGATATCAAAGGCTTGATCTTTGGTGGAACACACGACAATGCGGATGTGCTTGGTGCTTTCATCTCCCTTCACTTCCCGGCACACTTCGTAGCCATTCATGCGAGGCATGACGATGTCCAGCACCACCACGTCGGGCTTCTGCTGACGAATGATGTCCATCGCCTCTACACCGTCCATCGCGGTGGAGACTTCCAACCCGTTTTCGGAGAGCAGGTTGGCAATAGTCTCTAGGTAGGTACGGTTGTCATCCACCACCAGCACTTTGCTCATGGTCATCTCGCTCCTGTTGTGTTTTGCGGGTCTGGTCAACTCTAGCGGCTGCGTAAACTACCCGACTCCGACCGCTCAGCGGTACCGAGCGGGCTTAAGCGCTACGCGCCGCTGACGCGAAGGGTAGCCCTGCAGTTGGCAAGCCAACCCCGGACCTCCAGGCCGGTTTACAGCGGCCCCCAAAAAGGGCAATCCCGTTAGCACCGTTGAGATCTGCATCCCCTTCCCAGCCACAGGCCGGGTTGACACAACGAAAACGCTTCCCTTCCCGTTGCCCAAGCCACAAACACCGGTGACAAGTTTGCGAAGTGTAGGCAGGCGATACTAACACCACCTTCACCCCCGCTCTTGCTGCCTTGTCCTCCAGAAACTG
>NZ_JANSIY010000071.1:0-13852 GCF_047462295.1 Synechococcus sp. H60.3
TTGCGATAGAGCTCCGGCAGATAGGACTTGATATCGAGCAACACCAAATCCGTATGGGCCAAAACCGGCTTGGCCACTCCCAAGGGCGCATAGCCGGAAGTGTCCAGCGCCGTGTGCAAGTCCAGCTCGTGGCAGCGGCGGAAAATCTCGGCCACAAAGTTGGGTTGCATTAACGGTTCCCCCCCGCTGGCCGTGACTCCCCCACCCTTGAGGTAGTAATTGCGGCAGCGCTGGATCTCCGCCATGAGGGAGTCCACCGTCACCACCTGGCCGGCATTGGGATCCCGACAGTCGGGATTGTGGCAGTACAGACAGCGCAGAGGACAGCCCTGTAGGAAGATGACAAAGCGGATCCCTGGCCCATCCACCGTGCCACAGGTCTCGACCGAGTGAATGCGGCCGGTTATCGGCGTCAAGGGCTTGAGCGGGGTATCCATACTTCTATCCTCAATGGCTTTTGCAAAATATCAATTAATCTTGAGGTTTTCTTCCCAATTGCTGGCCATGTTGTGCACATCACGGTTTGGACTTTACCCAGACTGTGTTTTTCTTAACGGTTGAAAACCAATGGAAAGATCTCCTACTGGGAGACCTCCGCCGAGAGGTTGTGCAGGCGATGGGCTTTGGGATCAAAGCCCGCCGGGAAATGGGTATAGGCATCGCAATCGGCGTGATCCAGCAAAGCCCCCTCCAAGAGGGCACCGCGGAAATTGCTGCCAAAAAGCAGACATCCCCGCAGGTCGGCTTTGGATAGGTTGGCGCCGCTCAAATCGGCAAAGCTGAGATCGCACCCCCGCAGGTTGGCGCCTGCCAGGTTGGCGCCGCTGAAATCGGCATAGCGCAGGTCGGCACCGGCTAGGTGGATCCCTTGTAGGTCGGCCTGGGGCAGCTCGATCTCCTGGAAATCTCGCCGTCCCGCCGCGTAGTCTCTAACCAAATCCCCAACGCTATAGTTCATTGAACCTCCTTGCTTGGGGAGGGGGGATCCTTCACCCGGCTAGGGGCAGCCTTCCGGGATCCCCCGCCCCCTCGTTTAGAAGTGTTGATGGAAGGTGCGGTTAATCACATCCAGTTGCTGCTCGCGGGTAAGCTTGATGAAGTTCACCGCGTAGCCGGAAACCCGGATGGTGAGCTGCGGGTAGAGCTCTGGGTGCTCCATGGCCTGCAGCAAGGTCTCGCGGTTGAGGACATTCACGTTGAGGTGAAAGCCGCCATCCCGCATGTAGCCGTCCAGCAGCCCCACCAGGTTGGCAACCCGCTCCTCGGCCGTGCGACCCAGGGCCGCCGGCACGATGGAGAAGGTGTTGGAGATGCCATCCAGCGCGTCGTCGTAGGGCAGCTTGGCCACGGAGGCCAGCGACGCCACCGCTCCCTTGGTGTCGCGGCCATGCATGGGGTTGGCCCCCGGCGCAAAGGGCTCGCCAGCCCGCCGCCCATCGGGGGTGTTGCCGGTTTTCTTTCCGTAGACCACGTTGGAGGTGATGGTGAGAATGGACTGGGTGGGGATAGCGTTGCGGTAGGTTTTGTGCTTGCGCAGCTCCGCCATGAAGGTCTGCACCAATTGCACCGCAATCTGGTCAACCCGGTCGTCGTTGTTGCCATATTTGGGGAAGTCGCCCTCCACCGCGTAGTCCACCACCAGGCCGCGCTCGTCCCGGATTGCGCGCACCCGCGCGTACTGGATGGCCGAGAGGGAATCCGCCACCACCGATAGGCCAGCCAGGCCAAAGGCCATCGTGCGCACGATGTCGCGGTCGTGCAGGGCCATCTCCAGGCGCTCGTAGCAGTACTTGTCGTGCATGTAGTGGATGATGTTCATGGTGTTGACGTAGGTCTTGGCCAGCCAGGCCATCATCTGCACCAGGCGCGGCCACACCTCGTCGTACTCCAACACCTCAGAGGTGATGGGGGCATAGGCCGGGGCCACCTGCTCACCGGAGATCTCATCCCGACCGCCATTGATGGCATAGAGTAGGCACTTGGCCAGGTTTACCCGCGCCCCAAAAAACTGCATCTGCTTGCCAATGCGCATGGCCGATACGCAGCAGGCGATGCCGTAGTCATCCCCCCAGTAGGGGCGCATCAGGTCGTCGTTTTCGTACTGGATGGAGCTGGTTTCGATGGAGACCTTGGCGCAGTAGCGCTTGAAGGCTTCCGGCAGCCGCTCCGACCAGAGCACCGTTAGGTTGGGCTCCGGCGCCGGCCCCAGGTTGTAGAGGGTGTGCAGCATGCGGAAGCTGGTCTTGGTGACCAGAGGTCGCCCATCCAGCCCCATGCCGCCAATGCACTCAGTTACCCAGGTGGGATCGCCGCTGAAGAGCTCGTTGTACTCCGGCGTGCGCAAAAACCTGACCATGCGCAGCTTCATGACAAAGTGGTCGATGAGCTCCTGGGCCTCTTCTTCGGTGAGGATCCCGGCCTGCAGATCCCGCTCGATGTAGATGTCTAGGAACGTGGAGACCCGCCCCAGGGACATGGCGGCGCCGTTTTGCTCTTTGACCGCTGCCAGGTAGGCTAGGTACAGCCACTGGATGGCTTCGCGGGCGTTGGCTGCCGGACGGCCCAGGTCAAAGCCGTAGCTGGCCCCCATTTCCTTGAGCTCGTGCAGGGCTTTGATCTGCTCTGAGAGCTCCTCCCGCAGGCGGATGGTCTCTTCATCCATCGTGTCCAGGTCGAGGCTGGCTTTTTGCGCCTCCTTGTCTTCAATCAGCCGATCCACCCCGTAGAGAGGTACCCGCCGGTAATCACCGATGATGCGGCCCCGCCCATAGGCGTCCGGCAAGCCGGTGATGATGCCAGAGCGGCGGCAGCGGCGCATCTCCTCCGTGTAGGCGTCGAAGACCCCGTCATTGTGGGTCTTGCGGTATTTGGTAAAGATCTCCTTAACCTTTGGATCCAGCTCGTAGCCGTAGGCCTTGAGGGCCGTCTCTACCAGGCGGATGCCGCCAAAGGGCAGGATGGCCCGCTTCAGGGGCTTGTCTGTCTGCAGACCTACAATTTGCTCCAGCTCCCGGTCGATATAGCCCGGCGGGTGGCTGGTGATGCTGGAAGGAAGGTCGGTGTCGGCATCCAAAACCCCCCGCTCCCGCTCCAGCGCCATCAAATCCTTAACCTTGGCCCACAGCCGTTGGGTGCGCTCGGTGGCCGGCGCCAAAAAGCTTTCATCCCCGGTGTAGGGAGTGTAATTGCGCTGAATAAAATCTCGGACATCGATGCAGCGCTGCCACCGTCCCGGCAGAAAATCTCTCGCAACTGCTTGATCAGATACTTTGCGTTCTGTATTTTTTTCGGCCTTCGATTCTGTAGACAAAGCTACAGAACGCTGCGCGCTCGCTATCATAACAATCCTCCCAACTATGACGCCTGACAACTCCGCCAATAGGCTGACAATAGGGCAAGGCGGCGCCCCAGCAACTGCCAAAAGCTACAACAATCTTTGCAAAAGAGAGGGCCTGGTGACTGACTTGAGGGAGAGCTTTTAGCAACTCTGCTGTTTCTTTTTTTGGATGTTGGCCATACACCTCGCCCACTTCAATTTTAGTCCTTTGCCCTGCGAAGATGTTTTTGTGGGCGCATTTTTAAGCGTGTTTTTAATGTTGTCTTAAGGGTTTGCTGGAAAGGGTTTTGACCTTTTCCCTTGCCAAAGGGCCAGCCTATGCTGGGTTAGGGCGGCCCCGGTTACCTGTTGCCGGGAAAACACCAGAACACCTGGCGTTCGCGTTAGCCGTGCGCTTTCTATGAACCAGTCCATTCGAATTGTCCAAGGGATCCATCACCTGCACTTCTACCTTTGGGATCTGCCCCGTTGGCGGGAACACTTTTGTCGGGTTTGGGGCTTCCGACTGGAAAGCGAGGCCGGCAACACCCTGGATCTGCGGCAGGGATCCCTGCGCGTGCGCCTGTCTCAGCCGGCACGGGCGGGGGACGAGGTGGATCGCTATTTGCAGCAGCATTCGCCGGGGGTGGTGGATGTGGCTTTGGCGGTGGGGGAGCAGGAGCTACCGGCCTTGGCGGAGCTGTTGCGGGGGCGAGGCGCCCCAGTGGAATGGATCCCGGCAGCAGCGGCGCTCTGCCTCCACACCCCCTACGGGATCCGGCATTCTCTCGTCCCCGGCCCCTCCAACGTCACCCCTGCGGAAGCAGGCCTGTTCTCCCATTGGGATCACGTGGTGTTGAACGTGGAGCAGGGATCCCTGCAGGCGGCAGCCGACTGGTATGGCCAGGTGCTGGGCTGGCGGCATCTGTACCGTTACAGCATCCACACCGACACCTCTGGCCTGGAAAGCGTGGTGGTAGGGGATCCAGAAGCCGGGATCCAATGGGCCATCAACGAACCCACCTGCGCCGCTTCTCAGATTCAGGAGTTTTTGGATGCCCATGGTGGCCCGGGCATTCAGCACGCGGCGCTGCACAGCCCGGATATCGTTGCCAGCCTGCGGCGGTTGCGGCAGGGGGGAGTGGACTTTTTGCAGGTGCCGCCGCAGTACTACACCAGCCTGGAAAGGGAGTTGGGGTTGGCGCTCCGTTCCGCCCTTGGACAGGCCATCTCCTGGCAAGACCTGGTGGAGCAGCAGATCCTTCTGGATGCCACCCTGCCCGCCTCTGATGGCCAGGATCGTCCCCTTCTGCTGCAAACATTTACCCAACCTCTATTTGGCCGGCCCACCTTTTTCTTCGAAGTGATCCAGCGAGTGGGCGGAGCCGCGGGCTTTGGCGAAGCCAATTTTCAAGCCCTGTTCGAGGCCCTGGAGCGGCAACAGCGGCAGCGACAACAGGCGTTGATCCCCTAGCTACAGCCGGCAGGGATCCGGAAAACTTTTCTCGGTTCCCTGGAAGTCTTATCCCAGGGGTAAATGGCTAAAAGTTTAGAGCAGTTGGGCAGCGATTGCTTTCAACAGGTGGTTTTGGTCGATGGGCTTGGTTAGATAGGCATTAGAGCCGAGCCGCAGCCCTTCTTCCATGTCTTCTCGGCTGGTTTTCGAGGAGAGAAAGACAAAGGGGATGTGGGCAGTGAACTGATCCCATCTCACGGCATCGAGCACCCCGTAGCCGTTTAGCTTGGGCATGACCACATCGCACAACACCAAATCCGGCAGGAGGGCGCGCACCATCTGTAATCCTTCCTCTCCGTCGCTGGCCGCAACAGTGTCGTACCCAGCTCGTTGCAACACCTTCTGCAAATAGGTGCGGATAGCGGGTTCGTCTTCAATCACCAAGATGCGTTTGGACATGTGGCTTCGCAAACAAGCAAACAAGAGACCCCCCAACTCCTGGGGCTGGCTGTCGGCTTCCCGGAACAATCGAGAGCCGAGTTGATGCGGGAACGAACAGGGAAGCTATGGAGGCAGCATAGAAAAACTCTGAGGAAAAAAACTCCGCCAAATAGCTCATTCTGGTACCCCAACCCTCTGCAAAAATCCTGATGCGCTGCAGAACCCCTTTCCTCATCCGCGGATTTGCGGCTATGGTCATTTCAAATAGCTTCAAATAGCAATGAAACGTTTCTCTACCTACGTCTAGCCCCCCCTCTCCCTCAGGGAGAGGAGCGGGGGGTGAGGGTCTTATTCCGAGGTGAGTTGTCGCTCCATCAGCCTGGCTAGGGCAGCAGGGGGGGTGGTCTGTCCTTGCAACAACAGATGCACCTCCTGGGTGATAGGCACCCGGATGTTATGCTGGGCGGCAATCTTGACCACGACGGGGGCGGTGTAAACCCCTTCGGCAGTGCCCTCGATTTCGGCCAGAACCTGGGACAAAGGCCTGCCTTGACCCAAGCCGTAGCCTACGCGGTAGTTGCGGCTCAAAGGACTGTGACAGGTGGCCAGCAGATCCCCTAGCCCTGAGAGGCCGTTGAAGGTCTCAGGCCGCGCCCCCAAGTGGGATCCCACCCGGATCATCTCTGCCAGGCCGCGGGTGACCAGGGCAGCCCGAGCATTGGTGCCCAGTTGCAGTGCATCGCACACCCCCACGGCGATGGCGATAACATTTTTCAGGATGCCCCCCAGCTCCACCCCCAAGGGATCGCTGCTGGTGTAGAGGCGAAAGCGTTCCGAAGCCAGGGCATGCTGTACCTGCATAGCTGCCCAGGACTGCCGGCTGGCCACCACCGCCGCTGCCGGCAAGCCCTGACGGATTTCCGCCGCAAGGTTGGGCCCCGAAAGCACCACCAGAGGCTGCTCTGGGAAAGTGGCCCCCCAAATTTGGGCAGGGGTCAGAAGCTGCAGCGGATCCAGCCCTTTGGTGGCCGAGACCACAATCGCTTGGGGAGGGATCCCCACCTGGCGCACCGCTTCCACCACAGGGCGCACCCCCGCCATGGAGACTGCCGAGATAAGGATTTGGGATCCCTGGAGCACCTCTTTGAGATCCAGATCCTTGCGCCGATCCCAAAGCTGCACTCGGTGCCCCTGGGCCTGGGCCAGTAGAGCCAGCGTACTTCCCCAGGCTCCCGCCCCTAGAATGGCGATCTTCTGGGGGGATGTTGTGTTAGTTTTCATCCGACCTTTGCAGCCGCCGCTTCTCTCCCAGGATGCCTTTTGCAGACGCCTCCGGAAAACTCCCCGCTAGCAAGAGAGCGACAAAGGTTAGTATGGGTGGATACCAAATCATGGGTTCGGCCTGAGAGCAGACGACATGACAGAAGCAGGGATCCGACGCCTTCCCTCTGAAGTAGCCGCTAAGATGGGGAGCTGGCAGCACGGCTATGCCCTGACCAATGGTATTCAACTGCACTACGTCACCCAGGGGGAAGGGGAGCTGGCGATCTTGTTGCATGGTTTCCCGGAGTTTTGGTATTCCTGGCGGCACCAGATCCCAGTGTTGGCGCAGCGGTTTCGCGTCGTGGCCCCCGATCTACGCGGCTACAATGACTCTGATAAGCCGGATCACGGCTACGACCTAGATACCCTCACGGCGGACGTCCGCGGCCTCCTGGATCACTTTGGGGCTAAGAGGGCGGTAGTGGTGGCCCACGACTGGGGAGGAGCCATTGCCTGGCACTGGGCGCAATTTTTCCCCGACGAGATCCGCAAGCTGGCCGTTCTCAATTCCCCTCACCCGGCTTGCTTTCGGCGGGAGTTCTTGACCAACCTAGATCAGATGCGCCGCAGTTGGTACCTGTTCTTTTTTCAGTTGCCTTGGCTGCCGGAGTGGGTGCTCCAGTGGAACTTGGGCGATTGGGTGCAGCGCATCTTCCAAGAAACCTCGGTGCGCAAGAGTGCCTTCACCCGACATGACCTGAAGATCTACCAAGAGGCTCTCGCCAAACCCAAGGTGCTCACCTCTGCCCTTAACTACTACCGCCACTTGTTTAGCCTGCCCACTCTGCAGAACCTGTTTTTACAGCCTCTGCGGCAGATCCTCGCCCCCACCCTACTCATTTGGGGAGAGGAAGACTTTGCCCTCAGCCGCGAGCTGACCGAGGGAATGGATCCCTTTTTCCCCAACGGCATTCGCAAAGAATACATCCCCGAGTGCGGCCACTGGGCACAGCAGGAGGCGCCGCAAACCGTGAATCGGCTGCTGATGGAGTTCCTCTAGTTAGGTGTCAAGCCTAGGGGATCCCCTTGGGAGAGCTTTACCAGCTTCAGGGGTTCACCCTAGAATAATCCACTGAATTCTAGCGGGGGAAACGGCATGGCCCTGGAGTATCCACCCCATCTGCGCTATGTGGACACCCACGAGTACATCCGCGTTGAGGATGACCTTGCGGTGATTGGGATCACGGCTTATGCCGTCGATCAGCTTGGCGACATCGTTTTCGTCGGCCTGCCGGAGGAAGGAACAGAGATTGAAAAGGGCGAGAGCTTTGGTTCGGTGGAATCCGTTAAGGCCGTGGAGGATCTCTATGCCCCTGTTTCGGGGGAAGTGGTGGCGGTGAACAAAGCAGTGGTGGACAGCCCGGAGAGCATTGCCGACGATCCCTACGGGGATGGCTGGCTGATCAAGGTGCGCATGACCAACCCGGAGGATCTCGACGACACGATGAGCGCCGAGGCCTATGCCAGCTTGGTGGAGGGATCCTGAACCCTACAGCAACACCTCCCGGTTGCCCCCCTGCGTTTTGGCCTGGTAGAGGGCCTGGTCGGCTGCCTCTAGGAAGCTGGGTGCAGAGGTTTCTGCTGGAAGCCGGAGCAAAGAGGCGACACCAATGCTACAGGTGAGGTGAATTCCCCCCTGCAGGGGAAGGGATTCGATGGCCTGCTGTAGGCGCCTGGCCAACTGCAGGATCTGAGAGTCCGGGATCCCGCGCACCAAGAGGGCAAATTCATCGCCCCCTAGGCGGGCCAGCAAGTCCTCGCCGCGAACTTGAGCCTGCAGTTGTTGGGCCACCTGGATCAGGGCTTGATCCCCGGCCAAGTGCCCCCAGCGATCGTTGATGAGCTTGAAGTTGTCTAGATCCAGGTAGAGCAAGTGGAGGGGAAGGCGATGGCGCAGGGCAAAGGGGATTTCCCGCTCGAGGTGTTCTAGGAAAAAACGACGGTTGTGGAGGCTGGTGAGTGGGTCGTAGAGGGCAGCGGCGGCCATCTGGGAAAAGAAAGCCTCCTCCAGCCGGTCATAGTAGGCAAACTGTAGGAGGCTATTGCCCACCTGGATGCGATCCCTATCCGCCAGAACCCGGCAAGTTACCCGTTCCCCGTTGACATAGGTGCCGTTGAGGCTGCCTAGATCCGTGAGGAGATAGCTTTCCCCTTCCTTCCCCAGCTGGCAGTGCTGCCGAGAGATGGTGTAGTCAGAAAGCTGAACGTCGGCTTGGGGGCTGCGCCCCACTACTACTGTCTCCCCTAGGCGGAAAGTCCTGCCCCTGTCGGATCCCTGGAGCACCGTCAAAAAAGCGCCCACCGGTTCCCTCTCTGCTTCCAGCCCGCAGCTTTCTAAGGGCACGAGGGTGGTCGGTTCTTCCAGAGAGAGAGGAGAAGTGTCCATGGCCCTAGGGATCCCCTGCTTAGGCTAACATCCCTTCTCCGTATTTGTATCGTAGTATGTAACAACCTTGAGGCCCTCTACTCACCTCTAGAAGTGGCCAGTGGCCTGGGAACTCCAGGGGGCATTCTCCTACGCCAGCCCCAGGCGGCGGCGGAAGTAGGGGATGGTTAGCTCCAAGCCGACGGACAAAGGGATCTGCGGCTCCCAGCCCAGCAGGGCGCGGGCTTTGCTGATGTCGGGCCGGCGCTGCTTGGGATCGTCGGTTGGCAGGGGGCGGTGGACAATGGGAGAAGAGCTGCCAGTGAGGGCCAAGACCTGCTGGGCCAACTCTAGGATGGTGAACTCCTGCGGGTTGCCCAGGTTTAAGGGGCCGGGGTGGGCGCTGTTCATTAGGCGCACCAAGCCCTCGATGAGGTCAGCGATGTAGCAGAAGCTGCGGGTCTGGGATCCATCTCCATAGACGGTGAGGGGATCCCCGCGCAGGGCCTGGACGATGAAGTTGCTGACCACGCGGCCATCGTCTTCCCGCATGGCCGGGCCATAGGTGTTGAAGATGCGGGCCACGCGGACCTCCGTCTGGTGTTGCCGCTGCCAATCAAAAGTTAGGGTTTCGGCCAGGCGCTTGGACTCGTCGTAGCAGGCCCGCGGGCCGATGGGGTTGACATGGCCCCAGTAGTCCTCTGGCTGGGGGTGCACCTGGGGATCCCCGTACACCTCCGAGGTGGAAGCCAGGAGGAAGCGGGCCCCGGTTTTTTGAGCCAGCTCCAGCAGGTGGTAGGTGCCCCAGACACTGGTGCGGATGGTGCGGATGGGATCCGCCTGGTAGTGGGGCGGCGAGGCGGGGCAGGCCAGGTGGTAGATTTGCTCGATCCCAGCTTTTTCCAGCTCCGGCGGCAGCGGCTCGGCCACATCGTGCCACAGCAAGGTAAAGGCGGGGTTGTCGCGGTGGGCCTGCACGTTCTCCTCCCGCCCCGTGTAGCCGTTGTCGAGGCAGATAACTGCGTGGCCCTCCTGCAGAAGGCGGCTGACCAGATGGGAGCCAATAAATCCCAGACCACCCGTTACCAGAATCTTCACCAGCCCACTCCAATTAAGGTGATGCCCGCCTGTTGAACGGCCTGCCGATCTAAGCAATTGCGGCCATCAATCAGCAAAGGCCGCCGCATCAGCTCGGCAAGGCGCCGGTAATCCAGCGACAAAAACTCCGGCCACTCCGTCACCAGCACCAGGGCATCGCAATCCTGGGCCAGGCGGAATACATCCGTTTCCACCACCACATGGGCCAGGCCCTCCCGCATCCCCGAAGCCGAGACAATGGGATCATACGCCTTCACCTTGGCTCCCAGGCGGTGGAGCTGCTCGATCAACGTCAGAGAGGGCGCATCCCGCAGGTCATCGGTGTGGGGCTTAAAGGTGAGGCCCAAAAGGCCAATGGTCTTGCCCTTGAGCACCTTGAGGGCCTGCTGCAGCTTTTCCACCAGGCGCTGCCGCTGCTCGCGGTTGACCTCGACAGTAGCCCGCAACAGCTTGGCCTCATAGCCGTAGTCAGCAGCTGTTTGAATGAGAGCTGACAGATCCTTGGGGAAGCAGCTCCCTCCCCAGCCTATACCGGCGTTGAGGAAGGCGCGGCCAATGCGCTTATCGAGGCCGATCCCTTCGGCCACTTGGGTGATGTCGGCGCCGGTGCGCTCGCAGATGTTGGCAATCTCGTTGATGAAGCTAATCTTGGTGGCCAAGAAGGCGTTGGCGGCATATTTGATCATCTCGGCGGAGGCCAGGTCGGTGACCAGCAAGGGCACGGGATCCCCGCCCAAGCCCTGTTGGCGGCTGAGGATGGGCTCGTAAAGCTGCCGCAGGATCTCGATGGCGCGGGGGCTGTTGGAGCCAATCACGATGCGATCCGGGTAGAAGGTATCCTGGATGGCGCTGCCCTCTCGCAAAAACTCGGGGTTGCTGACCACGTCGAAGGGCGGCACACAGGGAGACTTGTCCAGGGTGGCCAGGGAGGAGGGGGTGGGATCCCCTCCAGCCAGGGCCATCTGTTGGCTGCTTAGACGTTGCTGGACAGCCTCGGCGGCGCCGTCGAGGATGAGCATACGCACCCAGTCGCCGGAACCAATGGGGACGGTAGACTTGTTGACAATAACCCGGTAGCGGTCGTCCAGGTGCTGGCCGATCTCCCGCGCCACGGCCTCCACGTAGCGCAGATCCGGCTCGCCGCTGGGCAAAGCTGGGGTGCCCACGGCAATAAAAATCACCTCGCTGGCTTTCACCGCCAGGCCCAGGTCGGTGGTAAAGTGCAGCCGGCCGGCCTCGGTGCCTCCCCGCACCAGCTCTTCCAGCCCAGGCTCGTAGATGGGCAGGTGGCCCCGCTGCAAGTTTTCGATTTTGACGGGGTTGTTGTCTACACAGATAACGCTATGGCCCAGGTGAGCCAGACAGGCGCCGGTTACCAACCCCACATAGCCAGCTCCCACAACCGCCACGTCCATAGCCCGCTTCCCCCTCGCGTCGATGCTTGGTTCTAAAATACCCCGCCGACCGGGATCCCCTATCCTCAAGGGGAGGAAAGACAGCCTTGAACCCAAGCCGGTGGCAAAATAAAGCAGAACCGGTTTTCTTCTGAGCCTTTGAGCGGTGAGTTTCCCCGATTCTGCTGCCATAGCCGCTCGCCGTCAGCACCAGGTACAGAGGGTGCTCTATGTTACCCTGGGGCTCAATCTTTTGGTGTTTTTGGTCAAGCTGGGGCTGGGCCTAGCGACGGGATCCCTGAGCTTGGTGGCCGATGCCCTGCACAGCTCCGCCGATAGCGCCAGCAACATTCTTGCCCTGCTGGCGGCCCGCTTTTCCTCGCCAGAGCCGGATGAGGAGCACCCCTACGGCCACAGCAAGTTTGAGGCCATCGGTGCCATGGGGATCGCCGCTTTTCTGGGGATGGCCAGCTTTGAGATCCTCAGCGCAGCAGTGGGACGGTTTTTTAAGCCCCAGCCGCCGCTGCAGGTCGATGGACTGACCCTAACCCTAATGGTGGGGGTACTGGGGATCAACCTCTTCGTGGCCTTCTATGAACGTTCCTGGGGCAAGGCTTTGTCCAGCTCGCTGCTCTTGGCCGATGCCCGCCATACCCTCAGCGATGTTTGGGTAACCCTGACGGTGCTGCTGGGACTGGCCGGGATCCACTACTGGGGGATCCCCTGGCTGGATCAGGTGCTGGCGGTGCCGGTGGGGCTGCTGGTGTTCTGGAGCGGCTGGGAAGTGTTACAAGAGAATCTCCCTTTCCTCACCGACCGGGTAGCCATTCCGCCTGAGACCTTGCGGGAGCTGGTTCTCAGCCTGCCCGGCGTCCTCGACTGCCACGATATCACCTCCCGCGGCATCCCAGGCCAGATGATCTTTATCGAAATGCATATGGTGGTGGAGCCGCTGGACGTGGAGTCGGCCCACCGCATCACCGAAGCGGTGGAGCAACTGCTGCAGGAGCGCTACGGGCCGGTGCGAGTCACCATCCACCTGGAACCCTACTCCCACATTGAGGGATCCCAACCCTAGGAATGTTTCCGAAAGAACAAACGGTATCGCTTCGCCAACTGCCAAATCCTGCAAAGGCCATTCTTTGCCCTGGTTCCTAAGAAATAGAAAAACCCCGAGGCAGCAAATGGAGCTGCGCCTGATTATCGGGTGGGCAGCGAAAACAACGGCTAAATCGCTCCAGGAATCGACCTGCCGGCTGTGGGAAGTCTGGAAAAGCGAGGTCTGGATCCCCGGCAGCTACCCCTGCCCAAAAGTGGCGCAATTGTGGGGCCAAGGCTTGGGCCTGCTCCAGGGGCAAATGCAGCGGCGCAGAGGTTAAAAACTTAACCACCACCGGTTCGCTGCGCTGACCCATCCACTCCCGCGAGAACGCCTGCAAATCGGGCCAATCGGGCAGGGATCCCACCCGGTAGCTTTGGATGTGGACGTGGATCCCGGTCTCGTGATCCAGTCGGATCTCGACAAGGCGGTAGGGATGGGGAAAACTGACCAAAGAGCCGGTGGTAATGTCGTAAACCCCCCCTCGCCGGGCGATGTGCTGAATGTGCAAATGTCCGGTGAACACCAGTTGCACCCCGTAAGCTTGCAGCAGCCGCCGCAATTGAGAGGCATTCTCCAGCATGTAGCGACGGCCCCAGGGGTGGAGGGACTGCCCGCGCAGATGCTCGACCACGTTGTGGTGCACCATCAGCAGCACCAGCTCCTCTTCGGCTGCTGCCAATTCCTTTTCCAGCCAGGTCAGTTGTTCCGAAGTTAGACACCCCACCAACTGGCCCTGAGCATCAAAGTGGTTGGAATTGAGGCCGATCAAACGGATCCCTGGCTGCAACAGGCGGCTGTAATCCAAAGACCGCCCGTCCTCATAGCCAAAAGCTTGGTAGTAGCGGGGAAACTCTGGCAATGCCTCAAGCTGGGGCACATCGTGATTGCCGGGCACCACAAAAGCTGGGAAAGGTAAACGGGCCAGACGCTCCGCCAACCAGGCGTGGTTTTCTGGCTCTCCATGCTGGGTCAGATCCCCCGGCAGCAGCAAAAAATCCAAGGGCAACTGCACCAGGTGTTGCAAAACCTGCTCCAGAGCCGGGATGCTCACCTCCACCAAATGAAACCGGTTGGGATGATCCCAAAGGGTGGAAGGAACAGTGATGTGGGGATCGCTGATCACAGCAAAGCGAATTTGCACAGGTCATCCCGCCTCTGGCCGTCTACAGCTATGATAGCCAAGCCCTTCACACCCTCTTCACAGGCTTCTCCTTGGGATGGGGGGCCAACCCCTAAAGCTGTGTTAAGATTTTGCGTAATTTCAGGGGAGCTGGCGCCTTTCAGCTAGAAACCGCAGGAGCCCCGCCCTGTACCCCCGTATACGGGGGGAGGGGGGCCGGTCAGGGTCGGGAGGAAT
>NZ_JANSIY010000072.1:0-11502 GCF_047462295.1 Synechococcus sp. H60.3
GCTAGGGGTAGGGCTGTTGCGTCTGGGGTTTTTGGCCAATTTCTTGAGCCACTCGGTTATAACGGCCTTTAGCAGTGCCGCAGCCCTAATCATTGCCCTTAGCCAGCTTCGCCATCTGCTGGGGGTGAAGCTGGCCAACACCGAGTCCTTCTGGCTGCTGCTGCAACGGCTGTGGCAGAGCTTGGATGGGGTCAACTGGGCCACCCTGGGGCTGGGGCTGTTGTCCATCGCCCTGTTGGTGTACGCCCAGCAGAAGCTGCCGGCGCAACTGCGCCGCTGGGGGATCCCGCCCCTCTGGGAGTTGCTGCTCACCAAGAGTGCTCCCCTGGCGGCCGTTTTCTTAACCACCCTGCTGGTTTGGGGGCTAAACCTCTCGGAGAGAGCGGGAGTGGCGGTGGTGGGATCCATTCCGGCTGGCCTACCACCGCTGACGTTTCCCCAACTGAGCTGGCCAGAATGGGGATCCCTTCTGCCCACCGCCCTAACCCTCAGCTTGGTGGGCTTTACGGAAAGTTATGCCATGGCCCAGGCCCTGGCCAGCAAGCGGCGGCAGAAAGTGGATCCCAACCAGGATCTGGTGGCCCTGGGAGTGGCCAACGTGGCAGCAGCCGTCAGCGGTGGCTTTCCGGTCACGGGTGGGATCAGCCGCTCGGTGGTGAATGCTCAGGCGGGGGCCAACAGCGGTCTGGCCTCGGTCATTACGGGATCCCTGATAGCCCTGGCCATGATCTGGCTGATGCCCTTGTTTACTTTCCTGCCCCAGGCCACCCTGGCTGCCGTTGTGCTGGTGGCGGTGCTGGGACTGGTGGATTTTCACCCCCTGCTGCAGAGCTGGCGCTACGACCGCGGCGATGCCCTCGTTTGGCTGCTCACCTTTGCCAGCGTGTTGGCAATTGGGGTGGAGCGGGGGATTGGTCTGGGAGTGCTGGCCTCCATCCTTCTCTTCCTCTGGCGGGCCAGTCGCCCCCACATTGCCATCGTTGGCCAGGTGCCGGGCACCGAGCACTACCGCAACGTGCTGCGCCATGAGGTGATTACCGATCCGCGCATCTTGGCGGTGCGAGTGGATGAGAGCCTGTTTTTTGCCAACGCCGCCTACCTGCAGGAGTACATCCTGCAAGAGGTAGCAGCGCGGCCGGAAGTGGAACAGGTGCTGCTGGTGGCCAGCGCCATTAACTTCATCGACGGCAGCGCTCTGGAGGCCCTGACCCAATTGGTGGAACGTCTGCACCAAATGGGGGTGGGCTTTGCCCTAGCCGAGGTAAAGGGGCCGGTGATGGATTGCCTCAAAAGGGTGGGGTTTGTGGAAAAAGTGGGCGCTGAGCGCTTCTTCTTGTCAACCCACCAGGCAATGCAGGCTCTCAAATCCCAGGCGATGCCGGCAGCCGCTTCCGGATGAGCACCAGGGGGGTCTGCTCCGCCGCATTCCCCGCCGGGTTCTTGCGCAGCGCCTGCTCCACCAGCTCCCGCTCCACCCCTGGGCTGGCCGCCAGAACGCTTACCTCACCTAGGTCGTTGGCATCCACAATGGCCACCTCGTAGCCGGTCTGGGCGTGGAGCTCAGCCACCAGCTTAGCCGGCTGCCGCGGCCCTAAGACGATGAACTGGTCGTAGGGGGGCAAGGTGCCGGTGACATCGTCGATGAGGTCGGCCTGCTCCCCCGCCAGGGCATAGAACACCCCTGGGATCCCCAACAACTTGGCCAGGGATCCGACAACAAAAGCCCCCAGCACCCGCCAGGCTCCCGAGCAGTCGATCAGCGTCTGCATCCCGTAGCAGCTTGAGAGACTGGTCTTGGAGGGGAAGAAGTAGCAGAGGGTGCGGGCTAGCCAGCCAGGCTGCACCTGCAGGGGATGGCGAAAGTGGCCCTGGACGATGGCCGCCGCGCTTTCCGAGATGGCCACGATATCACCGGGCTGGATGTGAGGGCCCACGTAGCGCTGCAGCACCTCGGCAAGGTCATCGCTGGGGGTAAGCAGAGGGGTGGGAATGGCAGCCCAACTCACTGGCCCCTGCTGCTGCCAGGCCAGCTCCGGCAAGGGATCCACTTCCTGCAAGGGCAGGATCAGGTGGCTAGTCTTAAGGGTGCGCCGCTGCCGCCCGTACTGGACGTAGTCCAGCTCCAGCCAGGCCGAGCGCAAATCTGCCAGCCCTTCCCCCCTCAGCTCGATCTCCACTTCCAAGCCGGTCTGGCTTTGGGGGGTAATGATGTAGGCCTGCCAGTAGTTGTCCTGGCGAGGGGGCAGATCCACATGGCGGGAGCGCAGGCGGATCTGGGTTTGGATCCCTTCGATGGAGCTGGCACTGAGCAAATGCAGTCGCGGCTGCACCTGGGCCAAGGTGACCTCAAAGATGGGGTTGAGGTTGCGGGCCACGAACTCCGCCTGGATAAGCCAGTGATCGGGGCTGAGGCGGTTGAGGTGCCAGCTCTGGGGCTCCACCACCAGGCAGTCGGCGGGGCGGGTCTTCCGCCAGTACAGCACCGTCGCCAAACTCAAGAGCAGCCCGGCCACCACCTGAATCCAGCCTGAGGGATCCCCCAGCCAACGCCAGATCCCCCAGAGGCTCAAGACCACCCCAGCCAATACGCCGGCCACCACACCTCGGCTCACCATCCGGATTGTTGCCATCGGGATCCCACTCCTTGCAATCGTTAAGCCCTGCTAAAGCCTGCCCCTTCCGTCCAGCCCGCCCCCTAGACTACAGGTACCAACCAAGCCCTAGCCATCCTACCGGGAAACCGACAGCAAGCGGTCGCAGAATCTCTACCCACATTTCCATCTCAAACATTTAGACTACAAATAGGTTGCATTCTAAGTTTTTCCACAGCATCCTGCGGAGGTCGCCCATGGCCCACAAACAGCAGTTCAAAAGCTTTGACGACATGATCCAGGGATCCAAAACTCCCATTCTGGTGGATTTCTACGCCACCTGGTGTGGTCCCTGTCAGGTCATGGCCCAGGTGTTGGAGCAGGTGAAGCCCCAAGTGGGGGACGCCATCTCCTTTGTTAAGGTCGACACCGAAAAGTACCCCAACATCGCTGCCCGCTGGGGGATCTACGCCGTGCCGACCCTGATCCTGTTTAAAGACGGGAAGCCGGTTGACCGCATTGAAGGGCTGCTAAATCCCCGAGCTCTGCTCGAGCGGCTACGGGCCCAGGTCAACCTACCGGTGGCCTGATCTGGGCAAGGGTTGGAGCCTGTGCCGCTTCTCCAAGTTCACCTGGCAGGAGAAGTGCCCTACCGCACCGCTTGGGCTTGGCAGCAGGCCCGGTTAGCCCGGATGATCCGCCATCCTGAGGTGCCAGATGGGCTTTTGTTGCTCACCCACCCGCCGGTCTACACCCTGGGGGCAGGGGCCGATCCCAAGTTTCTCAAAAGCCTGGCTGGACGGATAGGATCTCCGGATACTCAGCCAGAGTCCCCTGCTCCTGAGGGGCCGGAGGTTCTGCGGGTGGAGCGGGGCGGCGAGGTGACCTACCACGGGCCGGGCCAGTGGGTGGGCTATGCCCTACTGAACCTAAAGCGCCATAGGACTGTCTACGGCTCCCATGGCCAGCCGGATCTGCACCGCTACCTGCGCCACCTAGAAGAGGTGCTCATCCAGACCGTAGCCCACTTTGGCCTGCGGGGGGAGCGGCTCCCTGGCCTGACAGGGGTTTGGGTGCAAGGCCACAAGGTGGCGGCCATCGGCATCAAGGTCTCCCGCTGGGTTACCTACCACGGCTTTGCCCTCAACGTCTGTCCGGATCTGGCTGCCTTCGCGGCTATCGTGCCCTGTGGGATCCCCGATCGCCCGGTGGGATCCCTGGTGCAGTTTTGTCCGGAGGTAACAATGGCTGCCGTAGCCCCAGTGTTGGTGCAATCTTTTTGTCATGTCTTCGGGCTGCAGGCCCAGGCAGTTTCCCTGGCCGAGTGGTTGGGAGAGCCTCCTCAGTTTGTCTAAATCCGAGATGGCCCTAGATTCAATCCAAGGGCGACTACTCCACCCCCAACTGGCGCAACAGTTGCTGCAGGATGGCTTGGTCAGCAAAGTTGCCGCTTTGGGAAAAAAGAGCCAACGCCTGGCGAAAGTCAGCCATGGCAGCCTCTCGCTCCCCCAGTTGCAGGTGGGCCACGCCGCGACTAAAGTAGGCCTCTGGGATCCCCGGATCCAACTGGATGGCCCGCTCCGCATCGGCTAAGGCCTTTTGGGGCTGGCGCAACTGGTTGTAAACGTAGCTGCGGTTAACGTAGGCCGGCGCATAGGTGGGATCCAACTCCACTGCCCGATCCAGATCCGCCAAAGCCGCCACCGGATCCCCGCGCAGCAACTTGAGGGATCCCTGCCAGTTGAACTCGGAAGCAGGGCTTCGGGCCGAGGTCTGCTCAGGAGGAGTGGGGGAGGTGGGCAAAGAGAGGGCAGGGGCAGGAGTCAGGAATGCCGCCAAGCAACCTATGAGAGCCACCCTTCCCCATCGCCGCTTCATCGTGCTCCGCTGAGGATCCCAACCCAGTCCAGTATAGACTGCCCGCAAGAGGGGCCATCCTTGCACTTGGCCAACTCGCCGAGAAGCCCCGCTTTGGACCCGGGATGAGAGGCGGATTAGCTAAAATAGCTTGGCTTATCCTATCGTACTGACGGAAAAGGCACCTTGATCGAGCGCTACACTCTGCCAGAAATGGGCCAGATTTGGTCCACCGCCCACAAGCTCCAGACCTGGCTACAAGTAGAGCTGGCCGTCTGTGAGGCGCAGGCGGAGCTGGGGCGGATCCCTCAAGAGGCCCTGCAGGAGATCAAAGCCAAAGCTGCCTTTGACCCGGCGCGGGTTTTGGCAATCGAGGCGGAAGTCAAGCACGATGTTATTGCCTTCTTGACCAACCTCAACGAGCATGTGGGCGAGGCGGGGCGCTACATCCACCTGGGCTTGACCAGCTCGGATGTGTTGGACACGGCCTTGGCCCTGCAGCTTGGAGCCTCGGTTGAGATCTTGCAAGCTCGGCTGGCCGACCTCATCGCTGCTTTGCGTGAGCAGGCCCGCCGACACCGCTACACCTTGATGATGGGCCGCACCCATGGCGTCCATGCCGAGCCCATTACCTTTGGCTTTAAGCTGGCCGGCTGGCTGGCCGAGTGCCTGCGCCATCAGGAGCGCCTGACACGCCTGCGGGAGGTGGTCGCCGTGGGCAAGATCTCCGGCGCCGTGGGTACCTACGCCAATGTGCCCCCCCAGGTGGAACAGTTGGCCTGCGCCCGCTTAGGCCTCAAGCCGGATACGGCCTCGACGCAGGTGATCTCCCGCGATCGCCACGCCGAGTATGTGCAGACCTTGGCTTTGATTGGCTCTTCTCTGGAGCGCTTTGCCACCGAGATCCGCCACCTACAGCGGACAGAGGTGCTGGAGGTTGAGGAGTACTTTGCCCCTGGCCAAAAGGGATCCTCCGCCATGCCCCACAAGCGCAACCCCATCAAGTCTGAACAACTGACGGGAATTGCCCGCCTCTTGCGGGGGTATGCTGTCTCGGCCCTGGAAAACATTCCCCTTTGGCATGAGCGGGATATTTCCCATAGCTCTGTAGAGCGGGTCATCCTGCCCGATGCCTCCATCCTCTGCCACTACCTACTGGTCAACATGGCAGATCTGGTGCGCCACCTGCAGGTTTACCCTGCCAACATGGAGCGCAACCTCACCCTCTACGGTGGTGTTGTCTTTAGCCAGCAGGTGCTTTTGGCTTTGGTGGAGAAGGGCTTGAGCCGTGAGGAAGCCTACCGCCTGGTGCAGGAAAATGCCCACCGCGCTTGGAATCAGCCTGGTGGAGATTTCCACGCCAATCTGCTGGCGGATCCCAGAGTAATGGCCCACCTGAGCGAGGCGGAGCTGCAGGCCTGCTTTGACCCACGGCGGCACCTCACCCACCTGGACGAGATCTTTGCCCGCTTGGGCATTTGAGGATCCCCTATGGCTTGGCAGCGGCAACATGTCTTGGGGCTGGCGGACTTTACCCGCGAAGAGTATCAAATTGTTTTGCAAACCGCCGCCAGCTTTCAGGAAGTGCTGACCCGGCGGCTGCCCAAGGTGCCCACCCTGCAGGGGAAGGTGGTGGTGACGCTGTTTTTCGAGCCTTCCACCCGCACCCGCAACAGCTTTGAGCTGGCGGCCAAGCGCCTGTCAGCGGATGTGCTCAACTTTTCCCCCGGCACCTCTTCACTAAGCAAGGGGGAAACCATTTTGGATACGGCTCGCACCTTTTTGGCCATGGGATCCGACGTGCTCATCGTCCGCCACGCCCAGGCCGGGGTGCCGCAGCAGTTGGCCGCCGAGATCAATCGCCGCGGATCCCCAGCGGGGGTGCTAAACGCGGGGGACGGCCTGCACGAACATCCCACTCAAGGTTTGCTGGATCTATTTACCCTCTGTAGCCACCTGGATCCGCAGCGACCTCGCCTCGAGCTGCTGCAGGGGGTGAAGGTGGCCATTGTCGGCGACATCCTCCACTCGCGGGTAGCCCGCTCCAACATCTATGCTCTAGTGGCCGCTGGCGCAGACGTCCACTTGGCCGGCCCGCCCACCCTGTTGCCCAAAGACTTTGCCCAGTTTGTGCCCGGCCATACTCTGCCGGTGCACTGGCAGTTGGAGCCGGCCCTAGCAGGAGCCCGCTTCGTCATCGCCCTGCGCCTGCAACGGGAGCGGATGAGCGAATTCCTCATCCCCAGCCTGCAGGAATACCACCACCTTTTCGGCCTCACCCAGCAGCGACTGCGCCTGTGCCACCCCGAGGTGAGGGTTCTCCACCCCGGCCCGGTCAACCGCGGCGTGGAACTGAGTTCTGAGGTGATGGAGGATCCCAGCCTCAACCTCATCGAGCAGCAAGTTGCCCACGGCGTGGCGGTGCGCATGGCTTTGCTGTACCTGATGGGCGGCGGGCGGATCCCGGCTTAGACCTCCCCCTTTCCCCTCTGGTCGGGGAACTTGAGGAGCTGCTTGACGTCTAGAGTGCTGAGGTTACTCTTCTAGCCAACTCAACGCTCTCCGCAAAAGCAAGAAAGAAGTTCTTGCGGGGGCTCTTCTGGACACATTGAACCCTACATAAGCCTATATAAGCTTGGCAAGATTTGGGGCAGCTTTCTGCTCTAGGTTCTGCGCAACTTATCTTCTGTTCAAACTTTTTTCCTGGCTGGCCAGCATCATCTTTTATTTGGATCGAGGTCATCTAGCCAAGTCTAAGACAAGCTAAAAGCCTTGCAAAATAAGCTTTTCACAGATCCTGAGCTCCAGGATCATTTTTTACTGCTATCTAAACCCAAGCAAATCACCAGGTAAAAAATCAAGATCTCATAGCAATCACCTCATTTAGAAAGACACCGACTTTTTCTTCTGGTTTAACCTAAACTTAACCTTAACATATTCTACTCTTAACCTTGAGGTTGTAGGGTTATAGGCGTCGATTAAAATCAGACATTTCTTTCTTATGCGATCTCTGCTCTCTGCTTCTGTTTCTTCTGTCGCGGCTTTGGCGGTGGGAGTCCTGGCGCTGGCCCCGGCCCAAGCCCAAACCGTGCAAATCTCTGGCGCAGGTGCTACCTTCGCTGCGCCGCTGCTGCAGCGCTGGTTTGATGCCTACAATCGCACCGTAGATCCCAATGTGCAAGTCAGCTACCAGTCTGTTGGGAGCGGTGCCGGTCTGGAGCAATACATCAACGGCACGGTGGACTTCGGTGCTTCCGAGGGCCCGATGACCGAAAAGTACAACGCCTCTCGCTACAAGAGCTTCAAAGAGAAATACGGCTACGAGCCCCTGCAACTGCCTCTGGCGGGGGGCGCCATTGAATTTGCCTACAACCTGCCCGGCATCGGCGACAAAGAGCTCGTGCTCAAGCGGGAAACCTACTGTGGCATTGTTACCGGCGAAATCACCCGCTGGGACGACATTCGCATCAAGGCCCAAAACCCCAACCTGGCAAGTCGGCTGCCCGCGCTGGACATCACCTGGGTGCACCGCTCCGACGGCTCTGGGACGACCTTCGTGTTCAGCAACCACCTCAACGCTGCTTGCCCCAACTGGAAGGGCGGCGTGGGAACCACGGTGGAGTGGCCGGTTGGCATCGGTGCCCAGGGCAACGAAGGGGTAGCCGCCACCATCAAGCAGGAGCCAGGGGCGATTGGCTATGTGAACCAGTCCTTTGCCAAGCTGGAGCAACTGACTACTGCTCGCCTAGAAAACAAAGCGGGCAAGATTGTCGAGTTTTCTCCTGAGCGGGCTACTTCTGCCCTCAACGCTCCCCTGCCCGAAAATTTTGCCCTGCTGGTGCCGGATCCCGAAGGGCCTGACGACTACCCCATCGTTGGTTTGTTCTGGGTGATGCTCTACCGTGAATATCCTGACGAGCAAAAGCTGAAGAAGCTGGTGGAAGCCATCAAGTGGACGCAGGGGCCAGATGGCCAAGCCATCACCAAAGAACTGGACTACATCCCCATGCCGGAGCCGGCCATCCAGCGGATCTTCGCCGAGCTGGATAAGATCAAGGTCAACCCCAACGCGAAGCGATGAGTTGCTGTCCTGTTGAAAGGTGTTAGTTGAGAGCCAGTGGTCAACAAGAGGCTGTGCTCTTCCTGTTGGCTACTGGCTTGCCGCTTTGCTCATTTTTGGCAAGCAAAAGATCTGTCGGCACTGACTTTTGACGTTGTCACCAGTCTGAGTCCAACAAGCTTTTGGTGTTCACTGTTGGCCAGGACACAGACAACTGTAACACCGATGGAATGTAGGGTGAGGGAGGTTTTGCCACAATCTGCCCACCAGTAGAATTGCCACAGCGGGGATCCTATGACTTCGGCAGCCAGAGACTACGACTTATCAACGGATGTTGCTATTGAAAAGAAAATGGATGTTTCCCGCGCCCTCGACGTGGGTTTTGTCCGCCTAACTTTGGTGCTGGCAGGGTTTGCCGGCATCATTCTCATTTGGGTGATCGTGCAGACCACTGAGGCAGCCCTGCCGGCCATGCGCCAGTTTGGCTTGGGCTTTCTGGTCACCAGCCGCTGGAACCCGGTGGAAAACATCTATGGGGTGTTGCCCCAGATCTACGGCAGTTTGATGACCTCTCTGGTGGCCCTGATTTTTGCCATTCCTTTGGGCATCGGCACCGCCATTTTCTTGACGGAAGATTTTGCCCCCAAGTGGATAACGGCGCCGATTGCCTTTGCCATTGAGCTGATCGTGGCCATTCCCAGTGTGGTGCTGGGGCTGTGGGGCATCTTTGTGCTCATCCCGGCGGTGCGGCCCATCTTCCGAGCCATCAATCAGACGCTGGGGTGGATTCCTCTCCTTGGGGGTCCTGCCCCCCGTGGCCCCAGTTTGCTGCTGGTGGCCATGGTGCTGGGGATCATGATTTCCCCCATCATCATTTCCATCACCCGCAGCACCCTTGAATCGCTGCCCCGGGGCCTCAAAGAGGGCGCCTTGGCGTTGGGAGCCAGCCGCTGGGAGACGATCTTGACGGTGATGATCCCGGCGGGCCTGTCGGGCATTGTCAGCTCGATCATGCTGGCATTGGGACGGGCCTTGGGGGAGACCATGGTGGCAGCGATGATTTCCGGCAACGCCAACCGCATCAACATCTCCCTGCTGCAGCCAGGATCCACCATTACCGGCTTGATTGCTTCCCAGTTTGGCGAAGCAGGACGCCTGCAGGTGTCGGCCCTTATGTATGCCGGTGTGGTGTTGATGGTGCTGACCCTGTTGGTTAACGTCATGGCCGAGATCATCATCCGCAAGTTTCAAAACTTGGAGCAGTAACCGAGGAGCCTCGTCATCATGTCCCAGTCAGCCCAGCTTGTTCCTGAGGAGATCGACATTAGCCGTGCCGCTGTTGCCCCCCTGCGGAGATACACGAGCATTGCCTTGACGCTGCTGAGCGGACTGTTTGTGGCCGCCATCATGGCTGCCCTATCTTGGGTGCTGTGGGACATCGGTAAGGAGGGCATCCAGAGGATAAGCTGGGACGTCCTCACCGAGACTCGCTACCCGGCTCCAGGGTTAGCAGAGGGGGGGTTTGGCCACGCCATCGTCGGCAGCGTAATGGTTCTGGCCACGGGGGCGGCTTTGAGCTTTCCCTTCGGGATCCTAGCGGCCGTTTACCTGTCGGAGTTTGGCCGCGGCAGCCGCTTGGCCTACTTGGTCAAGTTCTCCTGTAACGTGCTCACGGGCGTGCCGGCCATTCTCTGCGGCCTGTTTGCCTACGCTTTGGTGGTGCGGGGATCCGGCTTCTCGGCTTTTTCGGGGGGAGTTGCCCTGGGCGTGTTGATGCTGCCCATTGTCATCCGCTCCACGGAAGAGGCGCTGCTTTTGGTGTCGCCGGATATGCGTTTGGCTTCGGTTGGCCTGGGGGCCACTCGCTTTCAGACCACAATGCGCATCGTCCTGCCGGCAGCAGCTCCGGCCATTGTAACGGGCTTGATCTTGGCCTTGGCGCGGGCTGCCGGCGAGGCAGCACCTCTACTTTTTACTTCCTTCAACAACAATTTCTGGTCAACCAACCTGTTTGGACCGGTGGCTACCCTGCCGGTGATGGTTTACTTCTTCTCAATTATTCCCTTCAAGGTGCAGCAGGAGCTGGCATGGGCAGGAGCCCTGGTGCTGCTGGCCATTGTTTTGGCAGCCAGCTTGCTGGCCCGCTTCCTGGTCTACAAAGCCAGAAGATAGTTTAAGCCTTGTCGGACAGCGGCCAGGTGTGAATTAGCCTCTTGACGAACTTTCTGCGAGTGGGATCATGAAAACTCAATCTGCTAACTCAACCACCTACGTCTTCCGAACGGAAAACCTGAGCGTCTACTATGGCTCGAACCTGGCGGTGAAAAACGTCACCATGGATATTCCTGCCCGGCAAATTACGGCTTTTATCGGGCCTTCTGGCTGTGGCAAAAGTACCATCCTGCGCTGCTTTAACCGCACCAACGACCTGATCCCGGGGGCGCGTGTCGAGGGCAAGCTTACCTACCGCGGCAAAGACCTCTATGCCGAGAATGTGGATCCGGTGGCGGTGCGGCGGCGCATTGGCATGGTGTTCCAGAAGCCCAACCCTTTTCCCAAGAGCATCTACGACAACGTTGCCTACGGCCCGCGGGTGCTGAGGATGAAGGTGGACTTGGACGAGGTGGTGGAAACTTCGCTCAAGCGGGCCGCCCTCTGGGACGAGGTCAAGGATAGGCTGAGAGAAAACGCTCAGTCGCTATCGGGCGGGCAGCAGCAGCGCCTCTGCATCGCCCGTGCCCTGGCGGTACAGCCGGATGTCATCCTCATGGACGAGCCTTGCTCGGCGTTGGATCCCATCTCCACCCGCCGCATCGAGGAGCTGATGAAGGAGCTGGAGCAGGATTATACCATCATTATCGTCACCCACAACATGCAGCAGGCCAGCCGCGTCTCGGACATGACGGCTTTCTTCAGTGTGGAGCTGGTGGGATCCAACCGCGTGGGCGAACTGGTGGAGTTCGACCGAACGGAGGTGATCTTCAACAGCCCTGC
>NZ_JANSIY010000072.1:11602-13214 GCF_047462295.1 Synechococcus sp. H60.3
GTGGAGCTGGTGGGATCCAACCGCGTGGGCGAACTGGTGGAGTTCGACCGAACGGAGGTGATCTTCAACAGCCCTGCCAAAGAGGCGACCAAAGACTACGTAGAGGGCCGCTTCGGCTGATGCTCGGGACGGGCCGGGATCCCCTGGGGAGACGTTTTCTGTCTCTGGTGAGCCTTTCTGCCGGCCCTTTGCACAGACAATGGAGTCTAAGTAGCCTGCTATCCAATTGGGGATCCCTATGACCGTTGCTGCTTCTGGAAAATTGCAGGCCTTGCTTTCTGAGCTGGCCGACCTTGAAATCATCACCGATCCGGCGCAAGTTGCCAAGTTGTCGCTGGACTTTTACCACTACAGCCCTGTGCTCAGCCGCCAGTTGAGCAACAAGCGCGGGGAGGTGGTGGTGCGCCCTGCCGATGAAGCAGAAGTGATGCGGGTGGCGGCGGCCTGTGCCAAGTGGAGAGTACCCCTGACCGTGCGCGGCGCCGGTACCGGCAACTATGGCCAGTGCATCCCCCTAGCTGGCGGTGTGATCCTGGACATGAGCAAGCTCAACCAGGTAATCTGGGCCAAGCCGGGCTTGGCGCGGGTACAGGCGGGGGCCAAGCTGATGGCCATCGACAAACACACCCGCGAGCTGGGCTGGGAGATCCGTATGGCCCCTTCCACCTACCGCACCGCCACTATTGGGGGGTTCATTGCCGGCGGTAGCGGCGGCATCGGCTCTGTGACCTACGGCCAACTGCTGGATCGGGGCAACATCTTAGGGCTGCGGGTGATTACAGTCGAAGAGGAGCCGCGGGCCCTGGAGCTGCGGGGAGACGACGTGTTTAAAGTCAGCCATGCCTGGGGCCTCAACGGGATCATCACCGAGGTGGAGATTCCCTTGGCGCCGGCCTATCCTTGGGCGGAGCTGGTGGTGGCCTTCCCGCCGGAGGGGGGGTTTATGCCCTGCGCCCACTTTGGCCAGGCTCTGGCCGAGGCAGATGGGATCCTGAAGAAACTCATCAGCCTGCACGCCTGGCCGATCCCTCGCTACTTCGTCCCCTTGCAGGACTACTTGCCCCAGGGATCCGCCGTGGCCTTCTTGATGGTGGCCGAGTACAGCCTAGAGCCGTTGCTGGAGCTCATTCGGGAGCATGGCGGCCAGGTGGTCTACAACAAAACGGCTCAGGAGGCAAGCAAGGGGATCTCACTGGGGGAATTCTCTTGGAACCACACCACCCTGCACTGCCGCAGCGTGGATCCCAATTTGACCTATCTACAATCGATTTTTCCGCCCGATCGGGAGCTGAAGGTGGTGCAGCACCTGTACGAGCACTTTGGCGACGAAGTGCTGATGCACCTGGAGTGGATTCGCATCCGGGGGCAGGCTACCCCGGTCGGCCTGCAAATTGTGCGCTTTACAACGGAAGAACGCCTCAACGAGATCATGCGCTATCACGAGGCGCAGGGAGTCTTCATCGCCAATCCCCACACTTTCATCATCGAAGAGGGGGGTCGCAAAGTGATGGATCCGCGCCAGCTCCGTTTTAAGGAAGAAGTGGATCCCTATGGATTGCTTAACCCCGGCAAGATGCGCAGTTGGCAAGGGCGGGCTTCTGCTTGAAAGTGC
>NZ_JANSIY010000073.1:0-13042 GCF_047462295.1 Synechococcus sp. H60.3
TTAAAGTCCTCGCTTGGATCGGCCAAAATCGGGATTTGCTTGTGCCACCATAGGCTTACAGCAGCATCCTAGGGATCCCCGAGACAATGGACGTTCGTGTCCAACGAGCCATTCGAGACTCTGTCCTGCTGAAGGGATCGGCCTTGGCGGTGGGGCTGATAGCCGGGATCGGCCTCTGGCTCCTGCCTGCTCCGGTCTCCAAGGCTGCTGGGATCCCGGTGGCTCAGGCCCTTGAATTTCGGGATCCCGGCTTTTTCCAAACCGGCCCCACCCCTGCCGAAGTGCCAACTCCTGAGGGATCCCCCTCCCCGACCCCTAGCCCACTGGGGATCTCCTTTACCGGCCAAGAGGGCACAGAAGTCTTGGTGGGGAACATTCCGGTGTTTCGCCTGCAGACGGCAGAGTACCCCAGCGATGTGCGGGCCGATAACGTGCGGGCCATCATTGAGCGCTTCTTGGAAGAAGGTCAGTTGCCAGAGCCGGAGGTGCGGGTGGCCCAGGATGCCAATGGCCAGTACGTCCTCCGCCTGGGAGAAAGGGGCCGCTTTGAGGCCACCCAGCGGTATCTGTTTACCGTCACCTATGCCGATGCCGCCGCCGAGCGCAGGGTGCCGCTGGGCCAGGTGGGCCTCAACGACGTGCGTCTGGTGGCCAACACTTGGGCGCGACGGCTGGAACAAGCCATTGCCGAGTACCGGCAGGATCGGCTGGATCTGCAGCGGGCGCAGGATCCGCGCGTGCTGGCTCTCACCATCTTGGCCGGTCTGGCCACATTGGCGCTGGGGTTCTTTCTCTGGCGGCTGTTCGACCGCAGCCTAGTTCGCCTGCAGAGGTGGCTGGAGCTCCAGGCCGGCCCGGCCTGGGGAACCTGGATCGACATTGGGGGAGTGCTCCTGCGAGGCGTGGGGGCAATTCTCATTGCCGGCATCTCGCTGGATCGCGGCATCAGCTTCATACCCGCCCTGCGACCGTTTCAGCGCGCTTTTTACCTGGGCTTGGGGCGGGTGGTGGCCACGGCGCTGGGCGTCCTCACCCAACCGCTGCCCAATTCCAGCGTCTCCATTGCCAGCTTACTGGTCTTCTTTGGGCTGGCCGTTTTGGTCTTCACCGTTGCCCACTACGTCAGCGTTGGCTTTAAGCAGCGGTTTCTGAGCCGGCTGGGACTGGATCTGGGCACCCAGGAGTCTACAACGGCCATCTTCAAGTACATCCTCACGCTGTTCGGGATCCTCTTGGTCTTGCCCTTCAGCGGCCTGAATCTGGGATCCCTGGCGGTGATTGCCGGGGCGGTGGGTTTGGGGATCGGCTTTGGCCTGCAAAACCTCTCCAACAACTACATCAGCTACATCGCTATTTTGCTGGAGCGCCCCATCCAAATCGGGGATCTGGTGGAAGTGGACAACCTGCTCGGCACCGTGGAGCGCATCGGCCCGCGGGCCACCGTCCTGCGCACTTTGGATCGCATCTTTGTGATTGTGCCCAACTCCCGCTTCACCGAGTCAAAGGTGGTGAACTGGAGCTACCGGGATCCCCGCTGTCGCATTCACATTCCCGTCGGCGTGGCCTATGGCTCCGATACTGCCCTGGTTACCGAAGCTCTGCTCAGCGCTGCCAAAGAAAATGCTCGGGTGTTGAGCAGCCCCGCCCCCCAAGTCTGGCTCAAGTCTTTTGGCCCCTCTTCCCTCAACTTTGAGCTGCTGGTGTGGATCAACCGTCCCCAGGATCAATTTGTCTTGATCAGCGAGCTGAACTTCGCCATCGAGGCCGAGTTTCGGCGGCGTGGGATCCGCATTCCTTTCCCGCAGCAGGATATTCACATTCGCAGCCTGGAGGGACTTGTCAGCCTCAATGGCGGCTCCCGTTCCCTGCCCGATGCCGCTTCCATCCAGTCCGCCCTCAGCGAAGCGGCAAAATCGCTGGAAGACCAAAACGGCGTTTCCTGAGCTATCCCTATCGACACCATGCTGCGACGGTTAGATGAGGCACTGGGTAGCTTTGGCAGCCATCCGTGTTGGGCTGAACTGAAGCAAATGCAGCTCCTAAGGCAGCTTTGGCCGGAAGTGGTGGGAGAGGCGGTAGCAGCGCAAACCCATCCCCTCAACGTGCGCCGCCAGGTGCTGCAGGTAGCCACCTCTACCCCGTCCTGGGCGCAAAACTTAACCTTACAACGCCAACTCATTCTCAGAAAACTCAACAGCCGCCTGCACCCCCCCCTCAGCGACATTCGCTTTAGCCCCGGCGCTTGGCACGAAGGATCCAACCCGGTCGCTCCCCACCCTGATGCGGAGTTGACCAGCAAGTTTTATGGCCCCCCCCGCCTCGCTGCCCAAGATGGACAACGCCCTGGATCTTGCCGCAACGCTCCCCCCAAACAGCCCATCTCGGATCCGAAAGTGGCTTTCGAGCGCTGGGCGAGAGTGGTCAAACAACGGCAGACTCAGCAAAATCTGTTCCCTTGCCCCGCCTGTGGCTGCCCTACCCCTGCCGCCGAACTGGAGCGTTGGTTTGTCTGCGGGTTTTGCCATCGCCAGTCCTTGCGCCTGCGCAGCTAACTCAGGGAACTCAAATTAGGGCTGTTTCCAACGGCAACGAAACGACTCGTTAGGCCGCTCCCCAGCTCCCCTCTCCCTCTGGGAGAGGGGCTGGGGGTGAGGGCAGCTCCCTCTGGGAGAGGGGCCGGGGGTGAGGGCTGCTCCCTCTGGGAGAGGGGCTGGGGGTGAGGGCAGCGGCCTGGATTCTCCAATGAAGGCAACTGCGAACCCTCAATCGTTCATGGCGTGGTAGGTGGCCACTGCCGACGGCGATACACGGTTCAAGTAACGGAAGATCCAGTACTTAAAGAGTGTGTCGAGAAAAACGGGAAAAGTGGCAATAAAGCCGTAGATAAAATTGCGGTTTTCTGGTAAACCTAGGTGGTCAGCTAAGCTGCTCAGCAGCACCTCCCAGCCGTGGGGAGAGTGGTAGCCGACGAACACGTCGGTGAAGAGGATAATGATAAAAGCCTTAGCACTGTCGCTAAGGCCATAGATCAGGCGATCCAAAAAAGACTTGAGAACTTCAATTTCCTCGCGTCCGATAAAGATCAGCCAGCCAAACACCAGCAGCGATAGCACGTCAGCGAGGACGTTCTTGAGGCCTTCCAAATTCTTACGGCTGTATTTTTGCAGCAACTCCTCTGCCTTCCTGGACAGTTGGTCTTCGGATTCCAGGTCGAGCTCTGGAGATTGGTGGCGTAAGGCCCGCTCAAACTCTATTTTTTCCTTGAAAAACTCAAACTCGGAGAGGGCCTTTTCTTGAAATTCGTAGCTCAGAGCCAAGATGGTGGGCTGCCGCGGCTGAAAGCGATCCACCAACGGCCCGAACAGGAACTGTTTTGAGAAGATCTGGGCCAGCAGCGGCAAAATGGCCAACAGCAGCAAAAACCGAACTGCCACCAGTGTACGTGTGCGTTGGCTGCGATACTCCTGCAGTAGCTCTTCTTCCGCTTGCGAACCCAGCTCACGGCGGATCTGGTTGGCCGTACGCAGGATGGAGCGGGGCAGGAGGGCCGTTCTAGAGGCAACCGGGGCATTGCTGTTGTCGGGGTTTGTCTTAGCAAGATTGGTTTTGATGGAGGGGTCGGAGGGCTCCGGCTGGCTTGAGGTCAGGGGCTCTGGTTGCTCTTGTTGCTCTTGAGACTTGGGCGGAGGGGAGGTGAACTTGGGTTGTGCAGCGGGGCGCTTGTATCGCGAGGTCACCTGATCGATAAACTCTAGCTTCTCCAAGATAGAGGGATCCCGACTTTGTCGGCCATTTGCAGCGTCTTTGCCGTCGTTTTCGGAAGGGCCGACGGGGGCCTCTTTGGCCTGATCTTTGTCGGAAGAGAAGGGAGGGCCGCTGCCATTTTGCGCGGGATCCGGCAGGCGAGAAAAAACGCTACTGGCCCTGAACTCGGCTAAACTAAGATCGATTTGGCGCAATTCCTGGCGCAATTGGATCTGAAAGTAGCGGCTGGTGTTTTGGCCGTGGGTTCCGTTGCTGCCGATGGATTCCCCCTGAAAGTAGCGGTCTTCGATGGCTTTGATGCGCAGGGCAGCTTCATAGGCTCGATTGAGGGAGCGTAGGGGAGTACTTGAGATCCACTGGCCGAGCCTGCTCAATACGGATTCCCCCATTGTTTTTTCCTGTGGCGGTTTTTCTCAGGGCTGATCCATACACTTTTCAATAGCTAACTATTGTAACAACTTCTGGATTGTAACAACTTCTGGGAGGCTGGGCAGGGATCCGGATGGGGAAGCGGCCTGTCTGGATCAAAACCGTGCTGAAGGGGTTAGGGCTCAGGATCCCTTGAAGCGCTTGAGGGCAAAAGCGCAGATCTGCAGCAGCCGCAGCCCATCCCGCACGTGTTGGATGTTGGAGCGGCCATAGGTTCTGGGGAAGTAGCGCACGGGGATGTCCAAGATCTTGAGGGTGCGCTTGGCCGCCCCCAGCAACAGGTCGAAATCCCCAAACGGGTCAAAATCTCCCCACTCTTGCCGCAGCTTGACAATCTGCCAATAGTCCTCTCGCCACAGGGCCTTGGTGCCGCAGAGGGAGTCTTTGATGCGGATGCCGAGAATGTGGGAGAGGAGAGCGGCAAAAAAACGATTGGCCCACTGGTTAAGGCGCGGCATTGCTTCTGGTTTCAGGGGATAGACCAGGCGGCAGCCGTTGGCAAAGTCGCACCGCCCGGAGGCCACCGCCCGGAAAAACTTGGGGAGGTCTTCCGCCTGGACGGTCAAGTCGGCGTCGAGAATGATCAGCACATCGCCACTGGCTGCGGCAAACCCCTTGCGCACTGCATCTCCCTTGCCCTTGCCCTCTTGCTGGAGAGCTTGGATAGTGCGGATCCCCTGGTATTCGGCCTGAACCCGCTGGATCTCAGCCCAAGTGTCGTCGCTGGAATGCCCCTCCACAAAGATGATCTCGGTTCGGGATCCCATTTCGGGCAACTGCTCCACACAGCGGCGGATGTTGCCCGCCTCGTTGCGGGCCGGGATCACCACCGTGCAAGAAGGTTGCTCCTCAGGGGGGGGATCCCAGGCGGGATCGGGCTGGAGGCGGGCGATCGTGTATTCAGTCAGGCAGAGGGCGTTGATCCCGGGCAAGGGGGCAATGAAGCGGTTGATCAGCGTCGAAAGCAATGGGATCCGCCGCGGCAGCAACAGCCGCTTGCCCTGCTGAATGACCTCGTACCCTGCCAGGTGCAGCAAATTGGCCACGTCACCTGCCGAGAGCCAGTTGGCTGCCGGCAAGGGCATGCGCTGCTTGAGGACAGTCGCCAGGCCCAGCAGCGGCTCCCAGAGGGGGTTGTGGTAAGAGAGGAGCAGGCGAGTGCGCGGGGTACAAAAACGGCGCAACTGCTCAAGAACCTGCTGAATATCCGTCAGGTAGCCCAGGGTATTGACGAGCAAAATAACGTCAAAGGGCTCCGCTAAGACGGGATCCTGCTTGTCCAGCGTGTGGGCATCCCGAACCCGAAAGTGAAGGTGGGGAAACTGCCTCTGCGCCTGGGCAACAATCTCCGCGTCCCAGTCAATCCCCACCCCAAAACTGGGCTGCAAAGCATTGAGCAGGGATCCGGTGCCGGAGCCGATTTCCAGAATGCGCAGGCCTGGAGGAACGAAGAAGCGGTGTAGCCGCTCCAGATCCTCGTGGTAGTAGCGGTTTTTTTGCCGCCAGTAATGCAGGGGGTGGGTCAACGCTCCCAGGATGTCGCCAGATCAGCTTTTGATCATAAGGGGCGGTGGGCGATCCGCAGACAAGCCCTGGCGAGCGGGAGACTCAGCGACGACGCACCCTATCTCTTTGGCTGACGAAGACAATGGCGCCGAAGAGAAGCCCTAGCACCACTGCGCCGTACACCAAGCTCCAGAGAAAGTTAGCAAGTGAGGGAGTCATAAGTTTCCTCCTCCTGCGAATAGCAACTACCCAACTATTCCCTGATTATACCGATCTTTGTCGCCCTTCCCCGGCCCGATCGTTTCCTCCAAGGACAGGCACCTTGCCGGTTATTTTGTTTGGTATTCTAGGGGCACCTCCACTAGGGTTTGGCTGGTGCCGGCAAAGGGGTTGTCTGGGGTTAAGAAGAGCATACAGTGACATTCTTTTCGCTCGCGCATTGGCACGCAGGGGCAGTTCCAATAGCCGGCTTTCACTTCCGCCTCTTTGTCTTCGTAAAAGCGGCAGGGACAGAGCGGAGCGCCCAATTGCTCTTTGTGCAGAGCCAAGCCTTCGATCACTGCTGTCGTAATCGTAGGATCGGAGCAGAAAAAAGTGTCGGTACGTTTGGCGTAGGTTTCTGCGAAATGCCGCATCACCTCGAAGGTCTTCTGGGAGGCCTTGTTGTAACCACGACTTTCCATGACGCTTCCTAAAGGGTGGAACTAACGAATAGCAATGGAGCTTACAGCTTTTCCCAGCAACACTGAGTGACGCTCATACCAATCAGATGCTTCTTCTGCATGACAGGGATCCCACCCCTCCACGGGATTCTCACAGAGGCGGAGAAAGCTGTATCTCGCTCTTCGTTGTACTGCAGACTTTTAGACAAGACAAATCGTAGCTGCCTTGCTGTTACACAAGGCAACATTAGATTCGGCAAGTTCGATTGAGCAAGAGCCAGCCTCAGTGTACTCTACCAGAGAATGCTTGCCGGGATCCCTTGCCTCAAGGCACCACCAGCACCGGGCAAGGGGCGAGGTCGATCACCCGGTGGCTGACGGAGTTGTTCCGCCCCTCCGCAGACAAGCTGAGGCCACGGGATCCCATCACGATCAGGCTGATCTCCAGCTCGTCTGCCACATCGCAGATGACAAAGGGCACTTTTCCCTCGCGATACTCGCTCTTGACGCTGCTGATGCCAATTTGCTGGAGGCCCAGCTCGGTCTGTTTGAGCAGGTTCTGGATGTTCTGCCGGGCTTGTTCTGCCCGCTCCGCGTCCAGCTCCGCAGCATCCAGAACCGAGAGCAGGTACACCTGACTTTTGTAGCGCTGCGCTATGTCTGCCACTAAGGGCAAGGCGTGGCTGGTCTCACGCGAGTTGTCGATGGGAAAGAGCAGTTTGTCGAACATAGTCGCGGATCCCACAGTCAAGCCCATTCCCTATCCAAGTCGGGGGGCTGGCCTCATTCTATCAATTCTACCGGCAGCTCAATGGCCTCCTTCCACCCCTGCCCGTTTTTCTGTTGTGAGGGGCTCGACCTGGGCGGCAAACGGAGCTCCTCCAGTGTTTGAATGAGCGGCCATGTCCATCATCCCGCGAAGATCCAGCCGCCTTAGGCCATGCTGGGCTGAAGTTTGCGCAGTTCCTGCCAAAAATCCATGATTTTCAGATTGACCAAACTTGGAAAAGAATAGTGAAAAAAGTGTCGCCCTCCAGGGCAAAGCCACATTTGATCCCCCGGCTTTAAGTGGTTTTTCCACTTCTCGAGCGCAGCAGGATCCACAATGGGGTCATCCTTGCTGGCGCAAACCAACATCGGCACCGAAACTTTCCGAGCTGGAATCGCTATCACCTGAAATAGGGAGTGAGGTATGGGGGAAGTATCTAAGTCTTTAGCCAGAGCATAGGAGAGTGAGCGCGCTCGCCACTGTTCTGAAGTGGGCAGAAGGCTCTGGGCTATACGCACCAGGAGCTGTTCTCGGCTACAGAAAAACATTTTTCGTTGCAGGTAGAAATGGGCGTGCCAGGTAGCGGCAGGCTGATCGGACACTGCCAGCAGGGTCAGAGACCGTACCCGTTGTGGATAGTGGCACGCGAAAAGATAGGCGACCACCCCGCTCAAGCCATGGCCGATGAGGTGCACCGGTCGATCCCAAGCCTTCAGGTATTCGTATAGTAGCGTCACGACTGTCTCTAAACTACAGGGCTCATCCTGGGTTTGGTGATACTCCCAGTAGGCCACACGGAAACATTTTCCCAGGGATCCCAGCAAAGGCCGGTCGAAAAGCTTGAGACTGGGAGAAACACCCAAATAAAGTGCCTCAAAAGAGAGCGCGGAAGCGGAACCTAAACTCATTTTGGCCGTCCCATTTCGACTGTCGAAAGATTGAAGCCGGTGGCTGACAAAAGCTTCACAAACAAGAGTTCTAGAAATCGGCAGAACTATCCAAACCGGGCAGATCGGGACAGAGAGGAGGGGATGAGGATCTCCCCTCCCCTGCTTTGAGAAGCCTCAACCCTGCTTTACAGCCCCGGCAAAATCTGGGCTACCACATCGCCGCTGCTCAAGAGCATGTAGGCAAACAGGGCACCGCCAACACCGCCCACCAGAAACCCTCCGGCCAACTGGCTCCAACCGGCGCGGGTGCGCAAGTTTTCGGGCAAGTCCTCCGAGCTTGCCGGCAGGCGCACCGGCTGAGGGGATCCCTGCGATTCCGCCATCAGTTGCACCCCTGGCGTCGGATAGGCCACCTCGCCGTAGGGGGTATTGACCACCGCTACCAGCCGCGAGCGCGGAAAGGACACCCGTCCGTAAACGGAGAGACAAACCGTCAGGATCAGCACCAGGCCGATGGTCGCCAGCGTCCCTGCTGTCAGGGCCTGCTCCGAATCCCGCAGCGGACTTAGCTTGTAAAACGGCCCCACCAGAAAGTACCCATGGGCCATGCCAATCTCCAAGCCACGCAGAAAGGGTGACAAGCCCTCCCGGTAGATGGGCAGGTTTTGCAGCAGCAGCAGGGTGAGATCCCCCTGGTTTACCGGCGTCTCCAAGTTGCCCACCTGCGGATCTGTGGCTCGCACCCAGCCCCCGCGCTGGAAGTCAAAGCCGTTGGCTGCCGCCCGCGCCCGGATGGCATGCCAGATGTGCCCTGCCAAAAACAGGATCCCCAAGACAAAGTGGGCTGTGGCCAACCAGGTGCGGCTGCTCACCACACCCATCTCGTCGGCAGCCAGCTCCAGCGGTCCGTAGAAAGCCACCGGATAGGCAATCTCGTTGACGCTGACAAAATAGGCCGCCAAGATGCCCATGTAGGCCAGGGCCCCCAGGCTGTAGGAGAGGTAGGCTTCGCCCGAGTAGATCAGGATCTGCTTGGCCCAGGCAAAGGGCCGTGTGGCTATGTGCCACCATCCCCCCAAGACGCAAAGCAGGCCAACGTAGATGTGCCCTCCCACCAGATCTTCTAGGTTATCCACAGCAGCCATGCCCTGCTGGCCCATCAGCGGCGTCAGGTAGGCGAAGATCCGCAGCGGATTGAGGGTGGGATCCGTTACCACCCGTACGCGGCCCAGGTGAGCATCGTACAGCCCTCCCCAGAAGAGCGCTTTGGCCACCAGCAACCAAGCCCCCAGCCCCAACAGCAGCAGGTGGATCCCCAGGATGGTGGTCATCTTGTCGTCGTCTTCCCAGTCGTAGCCGAAAAACTGGGCCAAGGTTTCTCCTTTGGGCAGCACCTCCGGCCCCAAAAGGGCATGGAAGATCCCTCCTGCCCCCAGCACCGCCGAGGCAATCAGGTGCAGAACGCCCACCACAAAAAAGGGATAGGGATCCGTGGCCACCCCCTCTGCATTAACGCCGATACCCAACGTGGCCAAATGGGGCAGCAAGATCAGCCCTTGGCTGCCCATGGGCTGAGCCGGATCCCAGTGGGCCACCTCAAACAGGGTCATGCCGCCGGCCCACAGCATGATCAACCCCGCATGGGCCACGTGGGCCCCCAGCAGCTTTCCGGACAGATTCACCAAGCGAGCATTGCCTGCCAACCAACTGACCTGAGGGGATCCCTCGGCAGAGGTAGGTGATGAAGATAGAACTGCGCCAGTCATGACAAACTCCCACAGTATCCACAACAAGTTAAGAAGCCGGGTTTGAGATTACAGATTGAAGAGTGTTTTGAGTTTGGCCGTCCACTCTTTAATTCGTTTTTCCGTCAGCTCCGGCTGATTGTCTTCATCCAGGGCAAGGCCGACAAACTCGCCGTTAACCACTCCCTTGGACTCATTGAACTCGTAGCCCTCTGTGGGCCAGGAGCCGACATTTTTGCCGCCACGCTCGGCGATTTTTTGGGCCAGGATCCCCATGGCATCTTGAAAGTTGTCGGGATAGCCTAACTGATCCCCAACTCCAAAGTAGGCCACCGTCTTACCGGAAAAATCGATTTCATCCAAATTGGGGAAAAACCCATCCCAATCGGCCTGCAGCTCCCCAATGTTCCAGGTTGGACAGCCGATAATTAAGTAGTCGTACTTTTCAAAGTCCTCAATACTGGCTTCGGCAATGTCGATCAAATCCACATTGTCTTCGCCCAGCTCTTTTTGAATCATCTCAGCAGCTCTTTCGGTATTTCCGGTTTGAGTGCCGAAAAATAGACCTATTTTTGCCATTGCTCCTACCTCGAAACTGCAGGTGCAAAGCCCAAAATTAGATGGCCAGATTGTCGTTAGACCTGCTGCGCAGCAAGCTCTACTCTGCCAGTACGGAAATTGAATCCTCGTGCTTTTAGGGCATGGAAAAGGTGACCCTGAAGGAAGAAAAAGGCCAGCCAAAAGTGGGCATTGGCCAGCCAAACCCTAGATGTGAGAGCCCCCCCTTGCTCAAAAAAGGGATAGCGATCCAAGCCCACCCGCAGCAGCGGCCCATAGAAAACTTCGGGATAGACGACGGGATTGACGGCAACCCAATAGGCGGCAATAAACCCCATCAAGGCCAAAGCTCCCAAGCTGTAGGAAAGATAAGCTTCCCCAGACCAGACAAAAATCCGTTCTGCCCAGGCAAAAGGCTTGGTCACGATATGCCAAATCCCACCTGCCACCAGGAGCAGGCCCAGCCAGAGGTGGCCGCCCACCACGTCTTCCAAAGTGTCCACCCCGGCTATCCAATGGCGACCTTCCGTGCCCAGCAGGTGGCCAAAGGGGTTCCAGTTGGGAGCCACTAGGCGCACTTCTCCCGCCACCGGGTCGAACAACCCGCCAAACACCATTGCCTTGAGCACCAAAAGCCAGGCTCCCAGGCCCAGCAGCACTAGGTGGATCCCTAGGATGGTGGTCATTTTGTCTTTGTCTTGCCAGTCGTAGCTAAACAGGGGAAAAGCTTTGGGATCCAGCACCGCCGGCCCGCGCAGGGCATGAAAAATGCCCCCAAACCCCAAAAAGGCAGAGCTGATGAGGTGGATCGCTCCCACCGCAAAGTAGATATCCGTATCCAAAACTTCCCCGCCGGATCCCACCCCCAGCCCCAAGCTGGCCAGGTGGGGCAAGAGAATGAGCCCCTGCTCATACATCGGTCGGCTGGGGTCAAACTTGGCCAACTCGATCAGGGTCATCGCCCCTGCCCAGAGAACGATCAGCCCGGCATGGGCCACATGCGCCCCCAGCAGCCGGCCAGAAAGAACGGTCAAACGGGCGTTGCCCGCCCACCAGGGGATCTGGTGTTGCGAGCTAGATCCCCCTTCTTGCTTCGGTATCGTCGCTGTCATCTTCGCTCCTCTTGCGTTTCTAAACAAGCTTGCTTGGGAAAAGGCCAGAGACTTTGCCCCAGGCCCGCCTCTGGCCGCACGGACACATCCTTTCGAGACACGCAACCAACTATTGAGATTAAGTCTCAATAGCAAGCTGTGACTCACTCTAGGCTTCTTGAGAGAAGATATCAATATACCTGGGGTTAAATTTTGTTAAAATCCAGGTTAACTTCGCCTTCCACAGCTTTTGTGCGCGGCAGTTGTCCCTGAAGGGTTGGGCCTAAGCGAGGGATCCCGTGGCAACCGGTGGTAAAAAATCTCTCTTTTCTTAAGATTGAGTCTCAATAGCTAGGTTACAATCAAGCCAAAGTTGGCCAAGCCGAGGGGTAAGGAGCCCAGAGGAGATGTCGAGATATCTGAAGCTGTGGACGGGGATAGGGCTTTATGTTCTGGTTAGCGGGGCTGCTTGCGGGGAAAGCCAAAAGGATCCACCGGCCCTGAGCCAGGCCTCGCCCCAGCAGGCGGCTCAAATGAACCCAGAGTGTCGGCCCATCCCGGTGGATGGCGGCGGCGAGGGTGGGGAAGGGGGAGAAGAAGGAGCGGGCTCTGGCCGGCCAGCCGTTGTGCTCTCTCCTGAGCAGCGGTTTCAGGATCGGCAGATTTTGATCGACTTTGCCGATCAGGTGGTGATCCCTGCCTATGAGCAGTTGGCCGCCGATACCCAGGCCCTGTCTCAAGCCATCCAGGCCTTCGTGCAAGATCCCAATTCCCAGACTTTGCAAGCGGCTCGCCAGGCTTGGTCTGTTGCCCGTCTAACGTGGGAGGAGAGCGAGGCTTTTGCCTTCGGGCCGGCGGCCTCCTTGGGGCTAGATGCGGATTTGGACGAATGGCCCCTGAACGAGGTGGAGGTGCTGGAAGTTCTCAACAGCGGCGATCCCCTCACTCCAGAGACCGTGGCCGAGTTGGAAAGCGGGCAAAAGGGATTTCATGCCGTGGCCTTCCTGCTCTTTGGCGTGGATAACAATAAGTCCTTGCAAGACTTTACCGAGCGGGATCGGGAGTACTTGGCTGCCCTTGGCCCGGTTTTGGCGGATACGGCGGAAAAGCTACTCAAGAGCTGGACAGAGGGCGTGCAAGGGCTGCCTGCTTTTCGCGAAGAATGGGTGAAAGCCGGGGAGGGCAGCAAGAGCTACCTGACGCTGCAAGCTGCTGCTGAAGAAATAGCCCAAGGTATTCTCAGCATGTTGGACGAGCTGGGCAAGGTCAAAATTGGCGAAGCCTTCGCCCGGCAAAATCCCTTTCTCTTGGAAAGCCGCTTTGCCCACCATTCGCTGCCGGAGTTTCAGGCCAACCTGCGCAGCGTCCAATATGCTTACTTGGGTGGATTTAGGGATAGAAAAGGTCGCGGCCTCAGCCAATTTGTCCGGGACATCAACCCCAATTTGGATAGTCAAATTCAGTCGGAGTTACAAGCAGCAGCGGCGGCTCTCCAGGGGATCCCTGACCCTATCGAAAAAAGCCTTTGCGATGCCAATGCCCGTGGATCTATTACCGCCGCTATGGAAAAAATTGAAGACGCTTTCGATACCTTTGCTCAGGAAGTTGTGCCGCTTCTGCAGCAGTA
>NZ_JANSIY010000074.1:0-12943 GCF_047462295.1 Synechococcus sp. H60.3
CACCCGCCCTCCCGCTCGCTGTGGGGCGGGGGGGTGGGGGCGTTGTATAAAACACCACACCCCAACCCCCCCCGCCCCGGGGGGGCCCCCCCGCCGGGGGTGGTCGCCTATAGCGGCCTGGAGCGCTCAGGTGAGTGGCAAAGTGTCTTAATCTGGTTTGAAGCGACTTAGCTCCAAGAGGCTAGAGCAACAACGAGAGGGGCTGGTGAAGAGGGTTGCTTTGCCTAAAACCTTGGCCGCTGTGGGAGCGACTCTCCTCCTGCTCAACAGCCCGGTTGCCCCTGCCCAGACGCTCCTCGACTGGCAGCCTGTGCGGGTGGTGCAGGGGATCCCTTTGTACCAAGAGGAAGTCTGGATTGGGGACGATCGGATCCCGGTTGCCATCGTGGTCATTTCCCTTACAGCGGGCCAACTGCGCCCCATCTGGGCCAATCCTGCCAGTTTGGTGGGTCTGGGGGAGCTGTCTTCCTTTGGCCCTGAACAGGGAGCCGTGGCGGCCATCAACGGCGGTTTTTTCAATCGCAACACCCGCCAGCCGCTGGGAGCCATTCGTCGGGATGGCCGCTGGATCTCCAGCCCCATCTTAGGCCGTGGGGTCATCGCTTGGTCGGATGGGACGGCAGGGCAATCCGTGCGCTTTGCCCGTTTGCAGATGCAGGCAGAGCTGCGCAACGACCTTGGGGATCGGATCCCGCTGGTGGGCATCAACAGTGGCTACATCCTGCCCGGAGTTGCCCAGTACACCCCTGATTGGGGATCCACCTACACTACCCAAACGGATGGTGAAATGCTCCTGATGGTGCGGCAGGATCAGGTGCAAGACATTCTGCCGGCAGGCCTGGCCGGTAGTTTGACGGTGCCGATCCCTCCCAACGGCTACGTATTGGCAGCGCGGGGTCTGGAAGGTGCCCTGGAAGCCGGCAAACTGATCGCGGGGGATCGCCTCAAGTTGAGCTGGACTGTGGATCCGCCAGAGCTGGCCGCCTACCCCCACATGCTAGGGGCAGGGCCGCTCTTGCTCTTGGACGGCCAAGTGGTTCTGGATGCCCAATTAGAGGGATTTCAACCCCTCTTCCGCCGCCAACGGGCTGCCCGCAGTGCCGTCGGTCAACTGGACAACGGACATTTGCTGTGGGTGACCGCCGGCAATGCCCAGGAAAATCAAGGGCTCACCCTGCTGGAGATGGCGCAGTTGATGCAGCAATTGGGCTGTCGCCATGCCCTGAACTTGGATGGGGGCAATGCTTCCACCTTGGTGCTGGGGGGAGAAACCGTCAATTTGCAACACCGACACCCAGAACAACGCACACCCCGAGTTCACAACGGCCTAGGGTTTTTCCCCAGTCCAAGTCGGTGATGGAGAACCGAAGCCCACCTTTTCTAGCGGCGGGACAGAGAAAAGTCCTTTCCAGGGATCGAGAGTGGGATCCCCAGGCTTCCTGGCTGCTTGAATGAGGGATCAGGCTTACTCTAGGTTTGCATCTACCCTCGGCAGGAGAAGACTTCTCAAGAACCAAAGATCTCCCCTCACCCCCAGAGGAGGGACTCGGCTCCAGTTGCACAACGGGATCCCGCCAATCTCAGAACCCAAGGCTCTAGAGCTTGTATAGGTTAGCCTTACGTGGGATCCAAACTGAATGGCCAATGCCTATTTCTCGTGATAGAAATAGAGATTAAACTGAGAACAAAAAATTAGCCTTGAGATCGACCAGAAAAATAATTGAAGAGATAACTTGGCGAAAAATAGTTCCAGGATATAGAGGTTACATAATTCTTTGCGTCCCTTCTCAAAAAATATCGTTGATAAGTTGTTTTTGATGAAGGCAATTAATGGATTTGCATTTCGTCGCTTTCGAGGTTAGAAATTAAGTTTAAGTTTTTGGACTTGCAGTCACACTTTTTCCAAAGTGAAGTCGAGACAACATGGGGGGCTCTCCGGCTCCTAGCCGAATAGATCCCCCGCTGGGCAAGGCTTTTGAGATGAGCAGAGCTTCGCCGCCATCTGGTGGCCAGGCCGCCGATATCGGTATTCCTGTTTGCAAGAGCTCATCTCATTCGGAAAACATTGATTCCTTGCTTGCATTTTTATAAGATACTTTTGTGCTTAAGTAAAATACCTCTACACTCAGATTTTTGTTTGGACTTGAACGTTAATTAAGATTTTGTTCAAAAGCTTTTCTTTTGGGCTCCTGCCTCTTGTGCCAAAAAGCTAGGATGGGCAAGGATTGTGTTTTCTGTCACTCTATTTGAGAAGATTTGTATGCCGGCCAGAAGCAAAACCAACTCGTTGACGGATACGCACAGGTGGTGTTTCATGGAATCCATAGCCAATGCTCTCCACCACTTGTAGGCCCTGTGAACCTAGGGCCTAGTTCCTTAACCCACTTGCGAGATCAAGCCGTGGTTTGCACTGCCTCTCCGAATCCTATGCCCTCCCCCAAGGATGCTGTTCCTGCGGCCCGGGTTAAGCAGCCTGCCGCTCACGACCGTTTCCTGCAGAGGGATGGAGCCTTCTCCACCCAGTTGATCCCCCAGGGATCCCTGCAGCTCTACACCCATCCCAGCCGGGGTATGTTCACGCCTGTGATGGCTCAGGCGCTGCGCTTGGCTGGCCAGGGGACGCGGGTGTTGATCGTGCAATTTCTCAAGGGTGGGATCAACCAGGGGCCAGAAAATCGTCTTTTGCTGGGCAGCTCTCTGGAGTGGGCCCGCTGTCGTCTGCACCGCTGCATCGATACGCCTCACCTGGAGCCAGAGGAGCGGCGGGCTCTGGATGAGCTGTGGCAATTTACCCAGGAGGCGGTCAGGAGTGGCCGTTATGGCTTGGTGGTGCTGGACGAGTTGGGCCTGGCCATCAGGCTGGGCTTGATCCCGGAGGCGCAGGTGCTGGATTTGATCGATCAGCGCCCAGTCTGGATGGACATAGTCATCACCGGGCCAGAGATGCCGGATTCTCTCCTGGAACGCGCAGATCTGATCACCCAGCTACGCCAACGGCGGGATCCAGTCCTCACTCCTCCTTCTCCAGAGGGCGGCCCCCGCCGAGAATAGATCCCTCGCGGGTCAGCAGCTCTTAGCTTTGCCATCAGTGACTGCGCTCTCTTTCCCAAACTCTCTGGCCTGTCGGGCAGCCTGTTGCAGCCATGTTAAAAAACGACCGCTGGATCTACGAGCAAGCGCAGCGGGGGATGATCGAGCCATTTTGCCCTGAGCTGGTGCGTCGCGTGGAGTGGAACGGCCAGACGCGGCCCGTCTTGAGCTATGGGCTCTCTTCCTACGGCTACGACATTCGCCTGTCGCCGGTGGAGTTCAAGATCTTCCGCCACGTGCCCGGCACAGTGGTGGATCCCAAGCGGTTTAACCCCAAGAACCTGGAGGCGGTGGAGCTGCACCACGATGAGATGGGGGATTACTTCATCATTCCTGCCCACTCCTACGGGCTGGGTGTCTCCCTAGAACGGCTGCAAGTTCCGGACAACATCACTGTCATCTGCATCGGCAAGTCCTCCTATGCACGGGTAGGGCTGATTGCCAATCTGACCCCAGCCGAGGCGGGGTGGCGGGGCTATCTCACCCTGGAGTTCTCCAACGCTTCTAGCGCCGACTGCCGCGTGTATGCCAATGAAGGGGTGGTGCAGCTTCTCTTCTTGGAAGGGGATCCCTGCCAGACTACCTACGCCGACCGCCAGGGCAAGTACCAAGATCAGCCGCAGCAGGTGGTGGTGGCCAAGGTTTAGTTGACTTGCTTCCCTCTCGGCAGAGAAGGGGATAAGACCACGGTAAAACCCGGCGGATGGGCAAGGGGGAGACGGGGGGCTATACTGAATGGCCGGGGATCCCCTTTTAACCTGTTGCGGTAGTAGTGCAGAGCTCTTTGAACGATCCTTCTTTGGCGGCTACTTCTCCTGGCAGCCCCGGTGAGCATAATCCAGATTGGCTTACCGCTTCCTACGATTACATCCTTCCTCCCGACCGGATTGCCCAAACCCCTGTGGAGCCGCGGGATCAGGCGCGGATGCTGGTGGTGTACCCAGATAGGCATGAGCACCGCCGCTTCTGCGACCTGCCTGACTACCTGCAAGCCGGAGATCTCTTGGTTCTCAACGACACCAAGGTGATCCCGGCCCGGCTGTGGGGAGCCAAGGTCTTGCCGGAAAAAGACTCTTTTGGGGCACGGGTAGAGGTTTTGCTGCTGGAGCCTGAGTTGCCAGGGATCCCAGCTAACACCTTCCAGCAGGAGCAGATCTGGCGGGTCTTGGTTAGACCAGGCAAGCGGGTCAAGGTAGGGGATCAGATCCGGTTTTGGGATCAGCAGGGATCCCCGGCGGAACTGATGGGCACGGTACTTGCTGTGGATGCGGAGACTAGTGGCCGGGTGATGCGGTTTACCTGGGAAGGAGCGGATCCCTTTGAGAAGATCTTGGAGCGGGTGGGGCGGATCCCGCTTCCCCCTTACCTCAAGGCTGCCCACACCCTTAATCCGGCGGAGGCAGGAGTCCGACCCGAAGACTATCAAACTGTTTGGGCTAGGCAGCCAGGCTCGGTGGCCGCCCCCACCGCCGGCCTGCACTTTACCCCCCAGCTCTTGGAGCGCTTGGCTCAAAAGGGGATCCAAACCGCTTTCATCACCCTGAACATTGGCCTGGGCACCTTCCGCCCCGTGGAGGCAGAACGAGTCACTGACCACCACTTGCACAGCGAGTGGCTCAAGGTGCCGGCGGAAACAGTAGCTGCCGTTCGGGCAGCCCAAGCGCAGGGAAGGCGGGTGATTGCCGTGGGAACAACCGTGGTGCGGGCGCTGGAAACGGCAGCCCTCTCCGGCACCCTACAGCCCTGGCAGGGGAAGAGCGACCTCTTCATCTACCCTGGCTACTGCTGGCGGGTGGTGCAGGGCCTAATCACCAACTTCCACCTGCCCCGCTCCAGCCTGATGATGCTGGTGGCAGCGCTGATTGGGCGGCAGAGGCTACTGGATCTTTACCAAGAGGCCATTGAGCAAGACTATCGCTTCTATTCTTTTGGGGACGGCATGCTGATCCTGCCCTAAGGGGATCCTCAGGCGGCTTGGGCAGGCCGGTCTTGGCCAGTGGCAAACCACCTCTGGAGGCGCTCCCATTCCACTTGGGGGTAGCCATCCACTGCCCAGTTGGCCCGCCGCTGCAGCATGTGCAAAGGAAAGAAAGTGGCCAGGGCCAAGACCGGGATCCCTTGGGAGCGAGCTGCTTGCATGCCGGCGTAGGTGGCTTCAAAGCTCAGGCACTCCTGAGGGGAGAGCCCCATCCGCTCTAGGAGCAGACGGTGCAGCTGCCCTGAACCCAGGTCAGGATCCATCTCCTCGCCGGTCACACGGTACCGGAAATGGTCGGTCAGCTGGGCCAGGAGCGGACAGGGGAAGCGTTCTAGAAAGGCCTCCACCTCAGCAGCAGCGTGGCCGCTCACTAGGCCCACCTTGAGCTGCAGCCGCTCCAGCCTCTCTAGAGTCTCCACCAAGCCGGGGACAAGAAGGGATCCCTTCTGCTCCTGCAACGCCTGCCGGTAGTACAGGGCCTTGCGGTGCAGCAACTCTTCTCGCTGCTTGGGGCTGAGCACCCGCCCCTGGGCTTGCCAAAGGGCGGGCAGGCGCTCCCGATCGGATCGGCCTAGGTAGTGCAGCCGGTAGAGCTCCTTTTGGGCAGGGGATCCTAGATCCCAGGGACGCAAGTTCTCCTCCAGCAGCACCTGGTTGATGGCGGAGAGGTGCAGCCCCTCATCGTCGGCCACTATGCCGCTCCAGCTTAGGATCACCCCTTGCAGCGCCATAGGAGAACCTCTTCCGCCCTTCTCTTGCTTGATCCTTAGGATCACTCTGGACAATTCCGAGAAGCTGGGATCCCTGCGCGGGCAGGAGGAGCCATGAAGCTGGGGGGAATGGGTTCGGGAACATGCCTGTGCAGGATCTCGTCGATGGCCTGCCTTGCCTCCGCCTCCAGCGACCAGCCCCAAACTCCGGCTAGGTCATCCAACTGCTGGCGCTTGCGCGCTCCCCACAGGATTGCACTCACTCCCGGCTGATCCAAGAGCCAGCGCACGGCCAACTGAGGCAGGGTTTTGCCGTAGCGCTCCCGTGCCAGCTGGCTCAGCTCTTCTACTGCTTGCAAGTACTGGGAGTAGCGAGGTTCCACGAACTTGGGATCGATGCCGCCGCGCAGATCTCCAGGCGGAAACTTGGTTTGGGGCGTCAGCCGTCCCCCCAACAATCCCCGGCAGAGGGGACTGTAGATCAGCGTAGCAATGCCGTTAGCCCGACAGTAGGGCAGAACGTCCGCCTCAATCTGGCGCTCAAACAGGTTATAGGGCGGCTGGACGGTGTGCAGGGGAGCCACCTGGCGAAAGCGCTCCATCTGCTGAGGAGAAAAGTTGCTTACCCCAATGGCACGGATCTTGCCCTCCTGCAGCAGGCGGTAGAAAAAGGCGGCCGTTTCCTCCAAAGGTTCTAGGGGATCTGGCCAATGCACCTGGTAGATGTCAATCACCTCCGTCTGCAGGCGGCGAAGGGAGTTTTCCAGATCCTGAGCTAGCCAACTTAGGCTGCAGTTGCGCACCACCTTGCCGTTAGTCCACTGCAGGCCGGCCTTGGTGGCAATGACCACGCGATCCCGGCAGCCGGCATCGCGGATGGCCCGTCCCAAAAGCGTTTCCGAAAGGCCGCGGCCATAGGCCGGGGCTGTGTCAAAGAGGGTAATACCTAGGTCAATAGCCTTGCGGAGGGTGGCATAGGCCTCCTCAGGGTCTGCTGGCCCCCACCAATCCCCGGTCATGCTCCAGGTGCCCAACCCCACGCGGCTAAGTTTTAGACCTGTCTCGGCAAGCGTGACAAACTCCATGGCAACTTCTGCAAAGAGGATCCGGTTTCAGGATGCTAACAGGCGCCGGGAGAAGACAAAGCCGGTTGCGCCTAGCTGCTGGTGGAAAAGGAGGCCGGGCTTTTGCCTCTACTTTTCTAACTAGAGGCTCAGTAGAGTGGGGATTGAAAAATTCCCACCGGAATGGCCCAATGAAGTCCATTTTCCCTCTCTGCCTGGCCGGGGGCAGCGTTCTGATCTGGGGATCCCTGCTGTCTGTGCAGGCACAGGTGATCACGCCCCTTTTTCCAGAAACCTCCCGAACTCCTATCCCGCTGCCCCCCGGCCAGGATATTCCCACCCTGCCCATCGTGCCGGATCCCCGGCCTGTACCGACGACATCCCCCCGGCCAAGGCCGCTGCCGACGGGGACTTTTGAGGAGATTAGCCGCTACTTCCGCGATCTCAACCGGGCCAAGAACTTAGCCCGCCAAGCGGCTGAAATTGCCAACGGGGGCTTGCAGCGCTACCGCGCTGAGGCCTCTATGCACGGGGCAGCCATCGATGCACCGTTTGAAGAGTTCGCAGATGCCTGGATCTTCACCTTCCGAGGCGGCGAGCCTGGCTTTACTCAGCCCAGCATCGAAACCCAGGTGCGGGTGGATCGGCGCACCTTCCAGACCACCATCCTCTACAACGGCCCCATCCGTTCTCTGCGCTAATGGGATCCCCGCCATCCCTGGCATAATCAAAAGAGGGCAAGGGATGCGGGAGATGACCAAGTTTGTCTTCATCACTGGCGGAGTGGTCTCCAGCATTGGCAAGGGGATTGTGGCGGCCAGCCTGGGGCGTCTGCTCAAGTCCCGCAACTACACTGTGTCGATTTTAAAGCTGGATCCCTACATCAACGTGGATCCCGGCACCATGAGCCCCTACCAGCATGGGGAAGTGTTCGTCACCGACGACGGCGCCGAGACCGACTTGGACTTGGGCCACTACGAGCGCTTCACCGACACCAACATGTCCAAGCTCAACAACGTTACCACCGGCGCCATTTACCAGGCGGTGATCTACAAGGAGCGGCGGGGCGACTACCAGGGCAGCACAGTGCAGGTGATCCCGCATGTTACGCAGGAGATCAAGGAGCGCATCCGGCGGGTGGCCCGCGAGACCAACCCCGACGTGGTGCTGGTGGAGGTGGGGGGCACGGTGGGGGACATCGAGTCGCTGCCCTTTTTGGAGGCCATCCGCCAATTTCGCAAAGACGTGGGCCGAGCCAACGTGGCCTACGTGCACGTGACCCTGGTGCCTCTCATCAGGGCGGCGGGGGAGATGAAAACCAAGCCCACCCAGCACTCGGTCAAGGAGCTGCGCTCGATCGGGATTCAGCCGGACGTGCTGGTGTGCCGCTGCGAGCAGCCCCTGCCCCGCGGCCTCAAGGAGAAGATCTCTGAGTTTTGCGACGTGCCGGTGGAATGTGTCATCCAGGCCCAGGATGCCCCCAGCATCTACGATGTGCCTTTGGTGCTGGAGCAAGAGGGTTTGGCCCAGCGGGTTTTGCAGATCCTCAACTTGGATCCGCAGCAGCCGGATCTGCGCGAGTGGGAGCTCTTGGTGCAGCGGCTGCACCACCCTCAAGAGCGGGTAGAAATTGCCATTGTCGGCAAATACGTGCGCCTCACCGATGCCTACCTCTCAGTGGCGGAAGCCCTGCGCCATGCGGGCCTGGCCCTCAATGCCGGCGTTACTTTGCGCTGGATCTCTTCTGAAGAAGTTGAGGAGCGGGGGCCGGCAGCCCTGCTGGCCGGTGTGGACGGCGTGGTGGTGCCGGGGGGGTTTGGTAGCCGCGGCATCGAGGGTAAGGTAGCCACCATCCGCTACGTGCGCGAGCAAGGCATCCCCTTCCTAGGGCTGTGCCTGGGCATGCAGTGTGCGGTGATCGACTGGGGATGCCACATTGCCGGTCTAGAGCGGGCCAACAGCTACGAGTTTGATCCCGACACCCCCCACCCCGTCATTAGCCTGTTGCCAGAGCAGAAAGATGTGGAGCACTTGGGGGGAACCCTGCGCCTGGGCCTCTACCCCTGCCGCATTCTGCCTGACACCCTGGCGGCCAAGCTCTACGGCGAGGCCATCATCTACGAGCGCCACCGCCATCGCTACGAGTTCAACAACGCCTACCGCAGCCTGTTCTTGGACTCCGGCTACGTCATCAGCGGCGTCTCGCCCGATAACCGCCTGGTGGAAATCATTGAGCTGCCCAGCCACCCCTTTTTCATTGCCACCCAGTTCCATCCCGAGTTTCGCTCCCGCCCCAATCGCCCCCATCCCCTCTTTTTGGGGCTGATTGAAGCCGCCCTGCGCAGCCGTTCCCGGCCGCAAGCCTTGCAGTTGCAGAACACAGGGCAGTTATCTGGTTAAGTTATCCAAGGGTTGTTGTTTCCAGCGCGCCATGCCCCGCCACCGGAAGAAGTCGGATTTGCCAAGCAAAATCTGCCTCACCTGCGGCAGGCCCTTTACCTGGCGCAAGAAGTGGGCCGACTGCTGGCCGGAGGTGAAATATTGTTCTGAGCGGTGTCGCAACCATCGCTCCAAGGGATCCCGATCCTCCTAGACGTCTGGGGCAGATAATGGGGTCGTCAAAGGGGGGTGGCATGCGGTTTCTCAAGTGGCTCTTGCACAATCCTCACGAAACGGAAGAGGAGGATCCCTTTCTGCGGGCCATTACCCGCCTAGAAAGTCTGATCTCGAAGCTGCTTTCCATCTTGATGATCGGGCTGATTGGGGTGGCCGTGGTGGATTTGGCCCGCTTCCTGGTGGCTGATCTGCTGCAGGAGCCGACTGGCTTTTTCTCCACCACTTTGATCGAGATCTTCGGCCTTTTTTTGAATATCCTGATCGCGCTGGAGATTCTGGAGAACATTACCGCCTACTTGCAAAAGCAGGTGGTGCAGGTAGAGCTGGTGATTGTGACTTCTTTGATCGCGGTGGCGCGCAAGATCATTATTTTCGATTTTGAGAAGCTGGGGGGCCTGGATCTCATTGGGCTGGCAGCAGCGACGCTAGCCCTCTCCGTCAGCTACTGGCTGGTGCGACGAGCCAAGCCGTGATCCCTGTCGAGCGAAGGGCGGGCCTGGACAAATCCTGATAGGATAGGGGCGGAGCTTTCTGGCAAGAGAGATGCGCGTGCCCTCGGGGGTTGCCCACCTGTTGAAGCTAGCTGTGCTGGCGGTGCTGCTTTGGGTGGGATCTGGCTTTCTTCCCGCTCTGGCCCGTCCGCATTCTTCTTACGATTTGCTCCTAGCACAACAGTTGGGCAAAACCGTGAAAACCTACAACAGTCCTCCGCCAATGGTCATCGACCCGGCCAAGTCCTACACGGCCACGCTGGAGACCACCGCCGGCACGATGGTTTTGGAGCTGTTCCCGCAGGAAGCTCCCCTTGCTGTCAACAATTTTGTCTTCTTGGCCCGGGATCATTTCTACGACGGCGTCATCTTTCACCGGGTCATTCGGGGCTTCATGATTCAGGGCGGGGATCCCACTGGCACAGGTCGGGGTGGGCCAGGCTACCGCTTTCCCGATGAGCCGGTGCGGCGCCCCTACACGCGAGGGACTTTGGCCATGGCCAATGCTGGCCCCAACACCAATGGCAGCCAGTTCTTCATTATGCATGCCGACTACCCGCTGCCTCCTCACTACACCATCTTTGGACAACTGATCGAGGGGGAAGAGGTGTTGGATAAAATTGCCACGGCGCCCACGGGCCCTCAGGATCGCCCCTTGAACCCGGTTGTGATCAAGTCTGTTCGCATCTCGGAATCAGACTAGGTTGGGCCAATCCGGCGAAACAGTTTGGTTAAATTAACTTGGCCTCTGGCCCCATTTTTGCAACTTGCTCTATGGGGGACTCAGTTATGGAGTTCGCTAGGCCCCGGCGAATGTCCCCCCGCATTCTAGTTCTGGATTTTGATGGTGTGCTCTGCGACGGACGGGCGGAGTACTTTGCTTCTTCCTGTCGAGTTTGTAGTCAGGTGTGGGGTTTGGCCCCTGCCCAGTTGGAGCCATTGCGCCCTGCCTTCGACCGCCTGCGACCCCTAATCGAGACCGGCTGGGAGATGCCTCTGCTGCTGTGGGGGCTGCAGCAAGGGATCCCCGAAGAGGACTTGCGCCAAGACTGGCCGGGCTGGCGTCAGCAGTTGTTGCAGCAGGGGGGGGTTTCCGAGCGGGCTTTGGCCCAAGCCCTGGATGAGGTGCGGGATCGCTGGCTGGCAGAGGATCTCCAGGGCTGGCTGGGGCTGCACCGCTTTTATCCAGGGGTAACGGCCTGGATGCGCCAGATCCAGGCTGCCGGCGAGCCGCGCCTGGCCATTCTCAGTACCAAAGAGGGGCGGTTTATCCAGCAGCTTTTGCTCCGCGAAGGGATCCAACTGCCACGCCACCGCATCCTGGGCAAGGAGGTACGCGCCCCCAAGGCCACCACCCTCCAGCGGCTGCTAGCAGCGACCCAGGTAGCGCCTGAGGAACTCTGGTTTGTCGAGGATCGCCTGCAGACGCTGCGCCAGGTGCAGAGCGTACCGGAACTGGAGCAGGTGCTCTTGTTTTTAGCCGAGTGGGGCTACAACCTGCCCGAGGAGCGGGAAGCGGCCGCTCGGGATCCCCGTCTCCATTTGCTCAGCCTAGAACAGTTTTGCCAGCCCTTTGAGCAGTGGTTGGCCCTGCCTGTTCCTTCCCCTCACCTTGCTGTCAGCCCGGCCAGCCCGGAAGACTTCACCCCTGGCCGGAAACGCCCGGAAGCCGGTTTGGCCTCGCTGGTGCTGACCTTGGTGGAGCTGCTGCGGCAGTTGATGGAAGCTCAGGTGGTACGCCAGATGGAGGCCAATCGCCTCTCTGCAGAGCAAATTGAGCGGGCCGGCAGCAGCCTGCAGGCCCTGCGCCAGCAAATTCGGCAACTCTGCGCCCTGCTGGAGATCGACCCAGCGGATCTCAACCTGGACTTGGGAGATCTGGGCACGCTTCTGCCCCGTCAGGGGGACTACTACCCCGGCCAACCCCACGGCGAGGGATCCCTGCTGGAACTCCTGGATCGGCTGATTAACACCGGGATTGTTATCGACGGCGAGATCGACCTGGGGCTGGCGGACTTGGATCTCATCCACGCCCGCCTAAAACTGGTGCTCACCTCTAGTGCCAAGCTCTAGCGGGGCTGTGATCAAGAGTGGCCTGAGCATTGAGAGTCTTGATTGAGATAATTGGGAGAAGCCATGCCTGAAGCGAGAAGAGAACCCAGAAATCGCGGTATGCTGGCTTTGGATCCCGTTAATCTCTCTTCATAGTCTTCTCCTATGGATGTCTTCGCCCCAACCGGAAACCTGCATGCCGACGCCATTTGGCCAGAGGTGGTGGTCACCCTCACGCTGTTGATTGTCTTGGTGGTGGATCTGGTGGGTGGGTCGGCGGCGCGCAAAAGTCTGCCGGCCCTCTCCCTCTTCGGCTTGATTGGGGCCTTGGTGACCTTGGTGTTGCAATGGCAGCAGCCCCAGTTGGAGAGCTTCTTGGGCAGCTTTGCCGCGGATCCAATTAGCATTCTCTTCCGCGGCCTGGTGGTGGCAACGGCAGCTCTGACGGTGATGATGGCGGAGCGCTACATCGCCCAGGCAGGGACACCCACCGGCGAGTTTTATGTGCTGCTGCTCACGGCCACCTTGGGGGGCATGTTCCTCGCCGGGGCGACGGATTTAATCATGGTGTTCGTCTCCTTGGAAACGCTGGGCATCGCCAGCTACCTGATGGCTGGCTACACCAAGCGGGATCCGCGTTCTTCCGAGGCAGCCCTGAAGTACCTTTTGACGGGGGCCAGCAGCACGGCCATCTTCCTCTACGGCATGTCGCTGCTCTACGGCCTGTCGGGGGGGCAGACCCAATTGGCGGCCATCGCGCCCTACCTGGCCAATGCCGGCCTGGTGGGGATCCTTGCCTTGGTGTTCTGCCTGGGCGGCATTGGCTTTAAGCTGGCGGCGGTGCCTTTTCACCAGTGGACTCCTGATGTTTATGAGGGATCCCCGACGCCGGTGGTGGCCTTTTTGTCGGTGGGATCCAAAGCGGCAGGTTTTGCCCTGGCC
>NZ_JANSIY010000075.1:0-4202 GCF_047462295.1 Synechococcus sp. H60.3
CGATATATCCAGAATCAGTCAGGAGGCGCTATCCCTCCCCACCCGGGTGGGGAATCCCGCGCCTTACGTTGAAATGGGCTGGGGAACTCCCGCCAACCCAGATGCCCCCGCCCCCCTGTCCTAAAACTCCCGTCCTCGCCCAAAGGCCAGCACCTCCTCCACCCCCAGGCGGGGCTTGCGCGGCAAGTTGCCCGCGGCGGGGTAGCCCACTGCCAGCAACATCACCGGCACGTAGCGGTCGGCAATCCTGAACTCCCGTTTCACCCCCTCTGGGTCAAAGCCAATCATCGGCCCGCTCACCAAGCCCTTTGCCTGGGCCGCGATCATCAGTGCCATGGCCGCCAGCGCCCCGGAGCGAATTGCCTCATCCCGCGCCAAGGCAGGGTTGTTGGCGTAGGTGGCTTGGGCCATGTTGACCCAGCTTTCCGCCCGTTCCGGAGGGAGGATCCCGGCGGCCACAGCCCTTTGGACAATCTCAGGCAGCTTCTCATAGCCTTTCAGATCCCCCAGGACAATAAACACCACCGCCGCATCCGCCACCTTCTGTTGGTTGTAGGCCAGGGCCTTAAGGCGCTCTTTGTCCTCGGGAGCCGTGACAGCAACAAACCGCCAGTGCTGGATGTTGAAGGAGGAAGGAGCTTCCGTGGCATAGGCCACCAGCTCGCGGATCTCCGCTTCCGATAGAAGCTGTCTGGGATCGAACTTGTCAGCGGAGATGCGCGCTTTTATGGCAGCTAGAGCGTCCATCGCAATCCTCGAAGCTGAAAGGTCAGGAGCCGGAAGGCTGCTGATCCCAGGACTAAAGGCAGAGTTGGTGGGCAACCATACATTCTGGGTTCAAACGGTCCGCCCCTTCTAGGTTATTTCCTTTTTAGCTGCTCTGAGGCAACCGGTGCGCTGAGCCTTGGCAAGCAGCCCCGCCGGCCAAACGGGATCCCTGGCCCAAAGGCAGGTATGATAAGGAGATAACCAAGGCTCTGGCCCGCAACATTGGATTTTGCGGGGTCACAGACCGGCAATGGCGAGCGGCGTGGTTGATGGGGAGAGATAACCTGTGAATTTCGGTCGCGTGCTGACGGCAATGGTGACCCCCTTTACGCCTGAGGGGGAGCTTAACTACGAAGAAGCCGCTCGTTTGGCTGATTACTTGGTAACCCACGGCAGCGATGGCTTGGTGGTCTGCGGCACCACTGGCGAGTCTCCCACCCTAACCTGGCAAGAGGAGTACGAACTGTTCCGCGTGGTGCGAGATGCGGTGGCCGGTCGGGCTAAAGTTATCGCCGGCACGGGATCCAACTCCACCCGCGAGGCCATCGAAGCCACCAAAAAAGCTGCCCAATTGGGTTTGGATGGCTCTTTACAAGTGGTGCCCTACTACAACAAGCCCACCCAGGCTGGCCTCTATCAGCACTTTAAGGCGATTGCCCAAGCCAGCGACCTGCCCATCATGCTCTACAATATTCCCGGTCGGACGGGGGTGAGCCTGCAGCCGGAAACGGTGGCGAAACTAGCGGAGTTGGAAACGATTGTCGCCATCAAGGAAGCTAGTGGTACAATGGATGTAGTTTCGGAAATTCGGCGGCTTACTCCCCCACATTTCGGCATCTATTCAGGAGATGACTCTCTGACACTGCCGATCTTATCTTTGGGAGGCAGCGGTGTGGTCAGTGTAGCCAGCCACTTGGTTGGGCCGCAACTGCAGGAGTTGATCCAAAGCTACAGCAGCGGACAACACGGCCAAGCTTTGACCTATCATTTGCGTCTGTTTCCACTGTTTAAGGCTTTGTTCATCGAGACCAACCCTGTTCCCATCAAAGCAGCGCTAGAGATGCAGGGTTGGCGAGTGGGGCAGGTGCGCCCTCCGCTGGTGCCTCTCCAGGCCAGTTCTCTACAGGTTTTACGGCAAGTGCTGCAAGAAGTAGGCCTCCTGGCTGAAGCGCAGGGATCCGAACGAAGGACGGCGAAGGCTTCATGATCCCATCTTTATGACATTTTCTTAGGTTTTGCCTTTACCATGACGAGAGTTTTTCAAGGGTTGGGGGGTCTTCTGTGGCGTTTGAGCTGTGACTAGGGCCGTTTTTCTTCTAAAGTTTTTGCTTTTTCCCCACCGGGAAAGAGATAAATTGCGACCGCGGAATCCGGCTTTTACCTATGACCTTGCGGGTAAGTTTGCTGGGATTTGTCTACACCAGTTTTTGTCTGTTTGACTGTCACTGTTGAGGATCTAAAGCTAATATGCCAACACCACGGACTTCCATTGCTTCCCGTCCTGCGGCCTCGGCAGCCAAGCCCACTGCCTCGCTGCAGATGATCCCGCTAGGAGGCGAGCGGGAGATCGGCAAAAACACCTGGGCCTTCCGCTACGAGGATGACATCATCCTGCTGGATGCCGGTTTGGCTTTCCCCGATGAGAGCATGCACGGCATCAACATCGTGCTGCCGGACATGACCTACATCAAGCAAAACCGCGATAAAGTGCGGGGGATGGTGGTTACCCACGGCCACGAAGATCACATCGGCGGGATCCCGTATCACCTACGAGAATTCGACATTCCGGTCATCTATGGCCCGCGTTTGGCGCTGGCGTTGCTGGAGGACAAGCTCCGCGATGTGGGGCTGTTGAACCGCACAGAATTGCGCCCGGTTGGGCCGCGGGATATCGTGCCCCTGAGCAAGTACTTCTTTGCTGAGTTTATCCGCAACACCCACTCTTTTCCCGATAGCTTCACGGTGGCTCTGCACACGCCGGTGGGTGTTGTCATCCAGACGGGCGACTTCAAGATTGACCACACGCCGGTGGATGGGGAGCGCTTCGACCTACAGCGACTGGCCGAACATGGGGAAAAGGGGGTGCTGTGTCTGATTAGCGACTCCACCAACGCCGAGGTGCCTGGGTTTACTCCTTCCGAAGCCTCGGTGGTGCCAGGCCTTACCAAGGCGATTGCGGGAGCCAAGGGACGGGTGATCATCACTACCTTCGCTTCTTCGGTACACCGCCTCAATTTGGTGTTGCAGATTGCCGAGCAGCAGGGCCGGGTGGTGTCTCTGTTGGGCCGCTCCATGCTGAACGTGGTGGCTCACGCGCGGCGCTTAGGCTACATCCGCTGCAAGGACGAGACGCTGCAGCCGATGCATGTCATCAACAGCTTGCCGGACGACCAGGTAATCATCCTCACCACGGGATCCCAAGGCGAACCGCTGGCTGCTCTGACCCGCATCGCCAACGGCGAGCACCCGCAGTTGCAGATCAAGCCAGGAGACACAGTGATCTGGTCGGCCAACCCCATTCCCGGCAACACGCTGGCAGTAACGCGGGTGATCGACAAGCTGATGGAGCTGGGAGCCGATGTCATCTACGGCAAAGACAAGGGGCTGCACGTCTCCGGCCACGGCTGCCAGGAAGACCAGAAGCTGATGATTGCCCTCACCCGTCCTAAGTTCTTTGTTCCCACTCATGGGGAATACCGCATGCTGGTCAAGCACGCTGAAACGGCAATGAGCATGGGGATCCCGCGGGAAAACATCGTGATCATCGGCAACGGCGATGTAGTGGAGGTGAACCAGGAGCGCATTGCTGTCGTCGGCAAGGTGCCCACGGGGGTACAGATGATTGCCGCTTCCCACGATGGGGTGGTCATGGACGAGATGCTGCAGGAGCGCCAGCAGATGGCCAAAGATGGCATGGTGACGGTAGTCATCAGCTTGGATGGCAGTGGCCAGTTGCTCTGCACGCCGCAGGTGCAAAGTTTGGGCCTGGCGGGTGAGGGCAATTCCTTTAAAGGATCCGACCTAAAACCCCTGCTGGAGGACACCCTCAAGCAAGCTTGGCCGCGCTTTGCCCGCTCGCTGGAGCGAGGCAGGCTGGAGATCGACTGGGCCGGCCTCAAGGGGGAGGTGGAGCGGGTGGTGCGCCGCTTTGTCCGCGAACAACTGCCCGGCAAGCCGACGGTACTGGTTTTTGTCCAGTCGCCTGAAGAGGAGTCTGTGCCGGTCACCTCTCTGCCAGTTGGCGAAGTGCGGCAGGAGCAGGTAACCTTGGGGCGGCGGCGGCGCTCCTCGGCGGCGGTGGCGGCTTCGTAAGAGGGGGTGGCTGGCTCTCACGGCTTCCCTGGGCTGGAGAAGGGGAGTTCTGCTTTTGGGAAGCTGCTAGACGAGAGCTCTGCCAATGCCTCGGGAGAAAGGGATCCCACCTCGCTAAAGGG
>NZ_JANSIY010000075.1:4302-12904 GCF_047462295.1 Synechococcus sp. H60.3
AGTTCTGCTTTTGGGAAGCTGCTAGACGAGAGCTCTGCCAATGCCTCGGGAGAAAGGGATCCCACCTCGCTAAAGGGTGGGCAGCGGCGCTGGGGCGGGACGGGCTGCTGCAGGATCCTCAAGAAAGCCTCGGCCAGGTCGGCATATCCCCGGTCGTTGGGGTGAAAGCCATCGGCCAGCGGGCCGGGGAAGAAAGACTCGCGGCGGTAGGAGCGGGGATCGCAGAGGAGATCCACCACGGGGATCCCTTCTTGGCTCAGGGGGTTGATGGCCCGTTGGCTGAGGCCGACGGAGACCCAAGCCAGCAGTTGCCGCAGGCCCCTGGGCTGCTGCTGCCCCAGGGGGATCAGGGCAAAGTTGGGCAGGTTGGCCACCGCCAGGCGAGCTTGGGGAGCGCGGGCCCGCACCGCCTGCAGCAGGGTTTGGTAGTCGGCGGCAAATTGTTGGATCTGGCGCTCAATAAAGGGCAAGGGATCCTCGCCGCGCAGAGCCCGTTGGGCTGCCGCGAAGACAATAGCGTTGGTGTCGTTGCCGCCCACCCAGAGGGTAATCAGGGTGGCGTTGGGAGGGATGCGCGGCACTTGATCCTGGAGCAGGTTGGCCGGGATCCCTTCCCGCAGGGCTTGCATGGCTGGGCTGAGTACCGCTCCTGAGCGGCCCAAGTTAATCAGCTCCACCGGGCCGGGCAGCAGGCGGGCCAGGCGGGGGACATACCCCGTCCCGTTGGGGCAGTCCAGCGGCTCTGAGCGCTGCGGGCGGGTGCCGGCAGCGTTGGCTGGACCATCGCAGGAGATGGAGGCGTTGAAGCCAACGGCATCACTGGCTCCCAGAGCCACATAGCGGGTGAGGGCGGGCGGGCTGGGTATGAGAACAGCGGGGGGAGATCCAGAGGTTTCGGAACAAGCGGTTAGCCCCCACCCCAGCATCCCGATTGCCACTGAGAGCAGCAGCAACCGAACGGGTCTGGGGGCTTGCCTCTTTTGCCAAGTAGGGGATCCCATAGGGTAGCTTTGCTGCAGAGGTGGGGGAAGCCCCCAGCCAAGCTAGCCGAAGATTGGCCAATTGGCGAGTATGGTGGGAGTATGGCGCTGCGTTTTTGCAAGTCCCGCACCTACCACGATCCCCTGCACGGCGCCATCAGCCTGGATGGCGGGGATCCAGTCGAGGCGCTGCTGATTCGCCTCATCGACACGTCGGCCTTCCAGCGCCTGCGCCGCATCCGCCAGTTGGACACCGCTTTTTTTACCTTCCATGGCGCTGAGGGCTCCCGCTTTACCCACTCGGTGGGAGTGCTGCAGGTTACGCGGCGCCTGTTTGACAAATTGGCCCGCCGCTACCCGGAGCTGCGCCCCTACCGCGCTGTAACGCTGGTTGCCGCCTTGCTGCACGACATTGGCCATGCCCCCTTTAGCCATGCCGGCGAGGAGATCTTCGGCTGCCGACACGAGGTCTGGACGGCCCGCATTGTGCGGGAGGATCCCCAGATAGCCACGCTGGTGGCGGAGTTTGACCCGCAACTGCCGGCCCAACTGGAGCAGGTGTGGCAGAAACAATTTCCCCTGCCGCTGGTGGGGCAGCTTATTGCCAGCCAACTGGACTGCGACCGCTTTGACTACCTGATGCGCGACAGCCTGCTCACCGGCGCCCAATACGGCCACCTGGATCTGGATCGCATCCTCACGGTGTTGGACTACGACCTGGAGACGGGATCCCTCTCCATTCCCGCCCGCAAAGGCCTGGGAGCCATCGAGCACTATCTGGTGGTGCGCTATTTCATGTACACCCAGGTGTACCAGCACCCCAAGAGCCTGTGTGCCCGCTTTATGTTGGAGCGGCTCTTCAAGCGGGCCCAGGTGCTGTTGCAACAGGGCAAGATCGAGTTGGATCCCATCTTGAGTGCCTGGTGTTGGGCGGCGCTGGCGGTGCAAAAGGGGGATCCCTTCGAGCTGCCTTTGCCCCTCTATTTGGCCGCTGACGATGTGATGTTCAGCTACCCTTTTCGCTTTTGGGCCATGGCGGGGAAGGATCCCATCTTGGCCGATTTGGCGCGGCGCTATTTGGATCGGGATCTGTTCAAGGCCCGCAACCTCAGCCGCCTGCCAGAAGAGCGACGCCAAGAGCTGGTGGCAACTCTAAGCCAGAAGATGCGGCGAGATGGCTTGGATCCAGAAAGCTACTTGGGAATTCGCTCGGCCCACGTCCAGGGCTACAGCTTCTACGACCAAGGGATCCAACTCAAAACCGAGGACGGCTACGTGGAAATTGCCCAGCTCTCGCCCCTGGTGCGATCCCTGGTGGAAACGCAAAGCCAGGTTTGGCTGATCTTCCCCCGCCCCTACAGCGATATCGTAGAGAGGGCTTTGTCTGCCTAGAGGATTGGCAGATCCCAGGGCTAGGGCATGGGCAAAATCCGTTCCTTATCTGAAAGAGGGAAGCAAGAGTGGGAATCCCGGAGATCCTGGCGATGGTGTTGGCGCTAACGGCCCTGGCGATTGCCTTGGTGGCGCTGCGGCTGGGGCAGGCGCTGTGGGCTTCCCCCTGGCTGCGGGATCCCTTGCCGGAGCAAGCGGCAGAGGTCGCAGCGGCCCTGGAGCGGCTGGCGGTGATCGTGCCTGCCTACAACGAGGCGGAAAACGTAGTGGGCTGCCTAAGCAGCATCCTGGACAGCACCGCCGCCCCGCTGCAGGTCTGGCTGGTGGACGACGGCTCCACCGATGCCACCTGGGAGCTGGCCCAGGCCCTGGCTGCCGAACGGCAAGATCCGCGGCTGCACCTGCTCCAAGGGGATCCCCGCCCCCAAGGCCAAACGTGGGTGGGCAAAAACTGGGCCTGTGCCCAAGCCGTTGCCGCCCTGGCCGCCCAGCCTGATCCCCCCGACTACCTGCTCTTTCTCGACTGCGACGTGCGGCTGGGATCCGCTGCCATCGAAGCAGCCCTAGGACAGTTGCTGGCAAGCGGCAGCGGCTTGGTAAGCGTAGGGCCTCAGTTGGTGTGCGGCTGTCTGGCCGAGTGGCTGGTGCAGCCCATCATGATGGTCATCTTGGCGGCAGGCTACGACTTTGCCGCCGTCAACGATCCCAAGCGTCCCAAGGCCTTTGCCTTCGGGCCGTTCATGCTGTTTCGCCGCTCCGCCTACGAGCAAGTGGGCGGACACGCCGGCGTGGCCAATGTGGTTATCGAGGATGTGTCCTTGGCCCAGCGCATCAAAGCGGCTGGCCTGGGCTTGCAGATTTGCCTAGGGGGGTCGCGGGTGCGATGCCGCATGTACGCCAATGGAGCCGCCCTCTGGGAAGGGTGGACGAAAAACTGGTTCCTGGGCCTGGAGCGCAACTGGGCCCTCGCCGTGTTGGCGATGGTCACTGTCTTGGGCATCTGCAGCCTGCCCTGGCTGGGGTTGATCCTGGCTGTGGCTACCGGATTCCCGCAGGTCTTGGCGGCCAGCCTGGCCGGGATCCTAGGCCAAGGGGTCATCCGCCTGCTTCTATGGCGTTGGGCCCACCTGCCGCTGCGTTACTGGTGGCTGACGGCGGTGGGAGGCTGGGTGACGGCGGCCATCATCTTGGCTTCTGCCATCCGCACCACCAGTGGGCGCAACTGGACTTGGCGAGGCCGTCCCCTGGCAGCAAGCTAAGCAGAATACAAGAAGCCCCTCCCGCTGACGCGAGCAGAAACACCGCGGGAACATGGTCTAATGGGGAATGTTCGGAGAGGATCCCAAGATAAACAAGCGGCGTTTACAAACAGTGGGATAGCGCAATGCAGGCTTTGGTCATCGGCTCCGGGGGACGAGAACACGCTTTGGCGTGGAAGCTGTTGCAGTCTCCCCAGATTACTCGGATCTACTGTGCACCTGGCAACGGCGGCACGCAGCAGATGCCCCGCTGTCAGTCTGTGGCTTTGGCGGCCACCGACATCGAGGGACTGGTGCGATTTGCTACCGTGCAAGGGATCCGCCTGACGGTGGTGGGGCCGGAACTGCCCTTGGTCGCGGGAATTGTGGACGCCTTTCAGGCAGCGGGGCTCCCCATTTTCGGCCCCAGTCGCGCCGCCGCCCAACTGGAGGGAAGCAAGCTCTGGGCCAAGCAACTGATGCAGGAAGCAGGGATCCCTACGGCTCCGGCTGCTGGCTTTGCCGACTTGTCTGAGGCACTGGCCTACCTGGATTCAAGAACTCCGTCAGGCAAAGGCAGCTATCCGGTGGTGATTAAAAAAGATGGGCTGGCCGCCGGCAAGGGGGTAACCGTTGCCCACAGCCGGGAAGAAGCCGTGCAGGCCCTGGAGGCAGCCCTGGCCAAGCCGGGCGAGCGGGTGCTGATTGAGGAGTTCCTTGCCGGCCAAGAGGTCTCGGTGCTGGCCTTGACGGATGGCCAGATCTGCCTGCCGCTGCTGCCCGCCCAAGACTACAAGCGCCTTGGCGATGGCGATACCGGCCCCAATACCGGCGGCATGGGGGCCCACGCCCCAGCAGACCACCTGGTGACGCCACAGATTTTGGCCCGCATCCAGGCCCAAGTGCTGGATCCCACCCTGCAGGCGCTGCAGCGGCGGGGCATCCGCTACCAGGGGGTGATCTACGCCGGCCTAATGATCACGCCCAACGGGGATCCCTATGTGTTGGAGTACAACTGCCGCTTCGGGGATCCCGAAGCCCAGGTGATCCTGCCCCTGTTGGAAAACCCTCTGGACGAGGTGCTGCTGGCCTGCATCGAGGGACGGCTGGCCGATCTTCAACTGAAGTGGAAACCTGGCTACGCCGCCTGCGTGGTCATGGCCGCCCCCGGCTACCCTGACAGCTACGAGCGAGGGATCCCCATTACTGGCCTGGAGGCTGCTGCTGCCACCGGGGCCCTCGTGTTCCATGCCGGCACCCGCCAGGTGGGCAAGCAGCTCCTCAGCGACGGCGGGCGCGTCCTCTGTCTTACCGGCCAAGGGGCAACGCTGGCGGAAGCGCTGCGCCAAGCCTATGCCGCCGTGGAGCAAGTCCAGTTCCCCAAAGCCCATTACCGCTCCGACATCGGCAGCCGCGCCCTTGGGCCTGCCGTCCGGCGAGGTGTAGTGCCCGCCTCCTAGTCCCCTTCTTTTTCGACTGCATCTTAAAGCCCCAGAGAGGTCGCTTCTCTGGGGCTGGTAAAGCAGCTTTAAAAAAAGCTTTGATGATTAGAGCCTAACTCCTCCAGTAAAGAGACGGCAACGATGGTATCAGAATCTCAACTTTCCTTAGATTTTCTCAACGGTGGAGCTGTTCCCAGTTGCAACTAACCTGCTCGGTGCTTGGATTCCTCTGGCGTCAGCGGGCCGGAGTTCTGGCGGCTAGGGAGAAGGGAGGCAGCCACGGCTGTTCCCAACTGAGGAGAAGAGGACTAATGTCTCGATCCCGGATGCATGCAGTTGAGCATCAGGGTGCAAAGTCCCACTCTAAGCTGAGGTTGAAGGGCTCCTTCTGCCAGAGCCAGCGGGGTGGGATCCCCAGTCCTGCGGTTACGGGTGCAGACCTTTGCGGCGCCTGAGGGTTGCAGTCGTAGAGGGTAGTGGTGTAGCGATAGGTGCGCGGCGGCCCGCCCTTGAGCCGGATGCCGCTAATCTCAAAGAGGTAGGGGCGATTGGGCTGGACGGATCCTACCGAGTAAGTGAGAGTCTCTAGGCCAAAGGCGGGATCCCCAACCCGCAGATCCCAAACCGGCACTGCCTCGCCAGTGAGGGCATCGGTGATGCGAACTTGGGCCTGGCTGAGATCAGAGAGGCCGCCGCGGCTGGGCACCGAGAAAGACCAGCGGTAGGCAGACAAAGGCTGGCCGGAAAACCCCTCGAGGCGGTACAGGTAGCCGTCCCTCTCCGGGAAGGCAATGAACTCTGGATCTGGCACCGACTCGTCAAAACCGAAGATCCAATTGGCATTGGCCTGGGTCACCCGTCCGGCCCGCGGGTCAAAGACGATGCCGTAAGCTCCTTGGGCGTACTGGGGGTAGAGGTTCCAGCGGCGATGCCCCACATCCACGAAGTTTTCCCGGCCCGGCTCGGCAAAATAAATATCCACCTGGCGCGCCAGCACCCGCCCTGGGTCGGGGCCGTTCAGCTCCAGAATCGGGCCAATCGCCAAGTTGCTAAAGCGGGATCCCGCCGCCCCGGCAGCAGTGAAGCAACGCCAAGAGGGAGGTGGCTCGTGGCTGAGGGCGCCATTGGCCACCTGCAGCAGCGCCGCCTGCTGAGCGGCCGCCAAGAATTCGGGATTGAGCTCCACCGGGGGCAACTCGTGCAACAGCCGCAGAAAGTTCAGCCGATCCATCATCTTCTGGGCTGCTGCCGGGGTGAGGCGACCGGGATTGCAGGTGGCAGCCTGAGGCTGCTCGGCATAGATGGGGCCAGCAAAGGTGCGGGTCTGGCGATCCAACTGGCAGAGGAAGTTGGCAATCGGCAGCTCTCCTGCCCGCGGAGGTTCTGGAGCTGTGAGGGATCCCCTCCCACCACAGGCAGCCACCAAAAATAGTAGGCAGAGCAAACTAAGAACCCCCCCTGCCCAGACTGGCTTCCAACTGGGCAGCCGCTGCCAAGACATGTAAGTCCTGTAGGCTTATCGACTAGCAGGAGTAGGGGTAGGAGGGAGGCTGGGGGGGCTGACGGTGCTGCTGCTACCCTCGTCACAGGCAGAGAGCAGCCCCAGGCAGAGGAACAGGGCCAGAGCCCCCAAGAGCTTGCAGGTCACTTGGGTGGGTTGAAGTGTAGCCATCGCAACAGATCTCCAAAACCCTGCCAGGTTTGACCCTGTTTTATCACGCAGGGGGGGAAGTGCCAGAGCAGAACCTGAGAATAAGTTGAACGATGTTTCTCCCCCTTGGCCCTGCCTACTAGAGATAGAGCCCAAAGCGATCCTCTCTCTCCACCCTTAGTGCTGGTAGGGATCCCCGTACCTTAATGCACCTTAGATGAATCTGCTTTTTTGCTGCTGAATTCGGCTGCTCAAGGGATGATCTGAAACTCCAGGTTGTAGGTCTGAAGCAGGTTGATTGTCTCGTGGTCGGTGAGGTTGGTGTCGGCCAGCTCCAGGTTGTAGAAATCGATAAACTCCTCGTGGTCGAAGTAGGGGCCGGCATGCCAGGTGCCCATTTCCAGTTTGATAAAGCGGTCGCCGGGCACCCGAAAAGCTTGAATCTCATCCACTTGCAGCTCGTCGGCAGGCGGCGCGACGGCGATAAACCACTCCTTGCCGTGCAGGGATCCCAGACACTGGGTGCAACGGGTGTGGTGAGTTATTTGGGTGAACCGAAGGCCACGGCGGGGCAAGCGCATGAGGTAAAAGCGGGGTTGCCCCTGATTCAAAACCAACTGGGCATCTTGGCCATCGAAGGGTTTGTCGTCAGGAGTAGGATAGATCACCTGCCCGTAGAGGGCAAAGTTTTCCGGTTTAGCGAGATGGGCCTTCAGTTGGCGCAGTTGACTGCTCACCCTGCTTGTCTCCTCTTTCCCAAACCTGTACCCGTTGTTGCTCCGCAAGCCGATCCCCACCTGCTGCCGGCACAAGGTCGTGAAGACCCAAATAGCAGAGCAGCTCTTATTTTATCTAGTTATCTAGATTTGCCGGCAGTCTCCTTCCGCAGAACAGTCTCAGTAAAATGGGAGAAATTTGTAACACTCGGCAATGGTGATGCGGCGGGATTTACAGGAGCTGGTCATTTCCCCTTCTCTGGTGGAAAACCTTTCCGGGGTACCTATAGATTGGCTGTACCGACCTCGGCCTGTCCGTCGCTGGAAAGATTGGCTGCGCCAGTTCTCCGCCTTCTGGGATCTGCTGCGCCTGTTGTTGGTGCTGGATCTCTTCTGCCGTTTCTTGACCTTTTGGACGGGGGGATCCCTGCTGGCCTTGCTGGGGCGGATCTGGATCCCTGGCCTGCACAGCAGTTGGGGCACTTGGCTGGTGGAATGGGGGATCCTGGCAGCCATTGCCGCTTTGGGCCAAGCCTATTGGATTTTCCGCAGCCGCCGCCTGCCGCTCTTGCTGAACTTGCTGGAAGAAGTAGATCGCTACCATCAGCTTATTCAAGCTATTCACATCAATGACGAATTGGTGGAGGCAGGTAACCCTGAGGTCAAGCTGCCCCAGCGGGATCAGATTATCGAGGCTCTGAAGCTGGCTCGCAGCGACCTAATCCGCGCCTTGAAAACTGAACGGATCTTGCGGCAGAACAAAGACTTTATTGAGCAGCAAAGTGAGTTCTTCGGTGACGAGTTGACGACTCTAACTGCGCTCCAGATAAGGGAACAGGCCAGCGAACAGTCGCGGCTTTTGGAGGCTGCTTTGCAAATTGCCTTGCAAGTGCGCTCCCAACTGAGCCAACTGCGAAACTGGGAAGCAAGCCTATCCCCAGACAAAACTCAGCCTCCCAGCGAGGCTCAAAACCCAGATTCCCCTCCTCTGGGTTAGGCCCTCCTAGCTGCGGCAGGCGCTGGCGACTGCTGCTGAAGCAGGGGTGGAAAACTGGAGCAGGGATCCCAAAGGTAGCAGAGCTCTAGCTTTTAACGTAAGGTGCGGAATTCCCCACGGTCTATAAGGTGGGGATGGATAGCACCCTCTGACTGATTCTGGATGTATTGCTTCACAATTTCTAGG
>NZ_JANSIY010000076.1:0-12302 GCF_047462295.1 Synechococcus sp. H60.3
CCCCTCCCGGCTCTGCCCTCCGTCATCCCGCCCCACGTCCTCACCCGACCCCCCCCCCGGGCCGCGCGGGGGGGGGGCGCCGCTCCAACTCCCCTCTCCCTCAGGGAGAGGGGCTGGGGGTGGTCGCGTGAGCGGCGCGGAGCGCTTGGGCCGCCGGCGGGCCCCCTCAAACTTGCTCGGATACTCAGCAAAGGAAATGGCAGGCCAAAGCAATACCTCAGCAATACCTCAACAGAGCAGCTCAAGAGCAGCCTTTTTGCCCCCCTATTCCTAGGGATCCTCCTTCTCTGGCTTAGCGCCTGTGCTGCCCCCGCACGCCCGCCCCACCTGATTGCCACCGTCACCTCGGATCCCAAAACCTTCAACACCTATCTGGCCACCGAGAGCTCCAGCCGCGACGCCATCGCCTACCTGGAGGCGGGCCTGGTCACCCTCGATGAAGATACCCTCCTGCCCAAGCCGGAGCTGGCGGAAGGCTGGGAAGTGTCTGAGGACGGCTTGCGCTATGTCTTCACCTTGCGGGAGGGGCTGCGCTGGTCGGACGGGGAGCCCCTGACAGCGGCAGATGTGGACTTTACCTTCAACCGCATCATCTTTGACGAGCGGATCCCGACCTCGGCGCGGGATGTGTTGCGCATCGGCGAGGCGGGGGCGCTGCCCCAGGTGCGGGCCTTGGACGAGCGGCGGGTTGAGTTTGTCCTGCCGGAGCCCTTTGCCCCTTTCCTGTTGCAGGCCGGATCCCCTCTCTTGCCCAAGCACATTCTGCAGCCCACTGTGGAGCAGGTGGACGGCCAGGGCAACCCCCTCTTTCTCCAGACCTGGGGAGTTGACACGCCGGTGCAGGAATTGGTGGGGGCCGGCCCCTACATCTTGCAGGAATATACCCCCGGACAGCGGCTGGTGTACCGTCCCAACCCCTACTACTGGAAAGGGGAAGGGATCCCGCGCATCGAGCGGGTCATCCTGCGCATCGTGGACTCGGAAGATACGGCCCTGTTGCAGTTTCGCTCCGGCGAGACCGATGTGTTTTCGGTGCGAGGCAGAGATTTTCAGCTCCTGAAGCGGGAAGAAGAACGGGATCAGTTCAGGATTTACAATCTCGGCCCCACCCTCAACAACAATTTCTTTGCCTTCAACCTCAGCCGGGCCCGCAACCCCCAAACCGGACGGCCCTTTGTGGATCCCGTCAAAAGCCGCTGGTTCAACGATTTGAACTTCCGCCGGGCGGTGGCCCACGCCCTGAACCGGCAATTTTACGTCGAGAGCGTCCTGCAGGGGCTGGGCGAGATCCAGCACTCGGTCTTCTCCCCCGCCAGCCCCTTTTACCTCAGCCCGGCAGAGGGCCTGCCCACCTACGACTACGATCCCGAAAAGGCGCGGCAACTGCTCTTGGCTGCCGGCTATACCTACGACGCCGAAGGCCACCTACGGGATCCCGACGGCAACCGCGTCCGCTTCAGTCTCATCACCAACGCCGGCAACAACCAGCGGGAGGCCACCGGCGCCCTGATCAAGGCCGACCTGGCGCGGATCGGCATCACCGTTGACTTCACCCCCATTGCCTTCAACACGGTGGTGCAGCGCACCGACAGCCGCGACTGGGAAACCTTGTTGCTGGGCTTTGGCGGCGGCGGCACCGAGCCCAACAACGGCTCCAACATTTGGCGCAGCGATGGCCGCCTGCACCTGTTTAACCTGGGGGATCTGCCCGGCAATCCCGCCGAAGGGGTGGAAGTGAGCGATTGGGAGCGGGAGATCGACCGCATCTTTATTGCGGGGGTGCGGGAGCTGGACTTTGAAAAGCGCAAGGCCCTCTACGACCGCTTTCAAGTGATCATCCAGGAACAACTGCCCCAGATCGGCACCTTCAACCCCCTGGTGCTCTCGGCCCTGCGCAACCGCCTGCAAGGGGTGGATCCCCGCCCCATCCTCGGCCCTCTCTGGAACCTGGATCAGCTTTCCATCCAGGACATGCTGCAGGAGCGGTAGCCTACCTCACCGTCAGCTCCACCTCCCCCGTGCTCCTGAGGACGTTGATCCCCACCCCTCCTGCCTGGAGATACAGGCCGATGTCCAGGGATCCCCGCCCCACCTGGATGTTCTCAAGAGTTACATGGGGCAGCCACAGGGGCAGGGTGGGCTGGGTGAGGCGCACCTGCTGGGCCAGCCCGTCGATCTCCAGGCCTAGGCAGGCCTGCAGCAGCAGGAACACACTGGCCGCTGCCCACGACTGGGGCAGACAGGCCACCGGGTAGAGGGTGGGGCCTTCCCGCTGGCGCCGGCGAAAGCCACAGAACAGCTCCGGCAGCCGCCGCAGCTCCAGAAACTGGCTGGCATCAAACAGGGCCGTCAATACTTGGGCTGCCGCTGCCTTGTAGCCATAGCGGGCCAAACCTGCTGCAATCAGGGCGTTGTCGTGGGGCCAGATGGAGCCGTTGTGGTAGGACATGGGGTTGTAGCGCCCTTCCCCTTCCGCCAGGGTGCGGATGCCCCAGCCGCTGAAAAAAGCGGGCTCCAAAAGTTGCCGCGCGATGCGCTCGGCATGCTGCGGGTGGGCGATCCCCGAAAACAGGCAGTGGCCCATGTTGGAGCTGCGCACGCGGCAGGGCTGCTTGCGCCCGTCCAAAGCCAGGACATAGCCGCCCAGCTCCTCGCACCAAAACTGCTCCCAAAACCGCTGCTGCAGCTTTTCCGCTTGCTGCCGCAGTTGCGCTGCTTGCTCGTGCCGCCCCAACAGCTCCGCCATCTCCGCCGCCAACAGCTTGGCCTCGTAGGCGTAGCCCTGCACCTCGCACAGGGCTATGGGTGGCTCGGCCAGGGATCCGTCGGCATAGAAGATGGCATCTTCCGAGTCTTTCCAGCCCTGGTTGCGCAGGCCCCGCCGCGCCTTGCCGGCATACTCCAAAAAGCCGTCGCCGTCGGGATCCCCGTAGGTGTCCATCCAGTGGAGAGCTGCCTCGATATTCGGCCACAACTGCCGCAACAGCTCGAGATCCCCACTGCGGCGCACATAGCGCCCTGCTAGCACCACAAACAAAGGAGTGGCGTCGATGCTGCCGAAGTAATTGCCAAAGGGGATCTCGCGCGTCTTGGCCATCTCGCTGTAGCGCTGCTCGTGCAGGATCTTGCCCGGCTCGGCATCGCGGCTGGGATCCACCTCCTGCGCCTGGTGGGCCGCCAGGTACAGCAACACCCCCCGCCCCAAGTCGGGGAACCACCAGAGGGTGGCCAAGGCAGTGATTAGCGCGTCGCGGCCAAAGACCGTGGCAAACCAAGGCACCCCGGCGTGGGGATAGAGCCCATAGGGGGTGCGGGCCAGCATCATCACCAGGTCGTCCCGCGAGGCGTTGAGCCACTCGTTAAACTGGGCGTTGCCGGTATCGATGCGGTGGGCCAGAGCTCTTAGCGCCGCCCGCTGCTCCCGCTCCGCCTGCAGCGCCTCCTGGTAGGTCAAAGGCGGGATCTCCTCGCCGCCGTAGCTGCAGACGACCCTCACCTCCAAATCCCGCTCCTCCTGCGGCGCCAGCGGCACCCACCACTGCGCCAGCTTTTCCGAAACCACGTCCGGAGGAGGGGAAAACAGGATCCGGGTTTGCCGCTCCACCCCGTCCAGGCCGCGGTAGCGCAAGGTTACCCCTTCTGAACTCACCTGGGCTGGCAGCAGTTGTCCCCGCTTTGTCCGCCGGATGCCGCGAATCTCAAACATATCGGCAAAATCGGCCTCAAAGCGCAGGGTAAGGGGCACGCGGAGCGTCTCCAAACCGTAGTTGTGAAGGCGGATCCGCTCATAGGCCACGTTGTTCCATAAAAAAGTGGTGCGCAGGACGTGCAACGTCTCCTGCTCAATGAACTGCCCCTCCGAGGTGGTGAACTCGGGGTTGGTGAGATCCACCGCCAGAATATCCTTGTCTTCCCGCACCTCCGAGCTGAGCAACAGAAACTGCTTCCCCTGCAAATCCAAGACCAGCCGTGACAAGAAGCGGGTATCGTCGCGAAACAGGCCGTGATCCCGGATGCCGAGGGGGCGCATGTTGCCCAAGCGGTCAAAAATAGCAAAGCAGTTGTCCTGCTTGAGGACATGGGGACGCGCCTCCACCAAGGAAGCGCTGGCGCGGATGTAGTACTGATCCTGAATCTGGATGATGTCTTCGGCCATCTGCGTCTTCCCACCCAACCAAAGGAGCAAAACAGGAGCCCCCAGATAGCCCCAGCTTTACCTAGGCAGCGTTGACAGGCCGGGGGTGGCTTTCTTCGAGCGCTCCTGCCGTTCGTTCACCAATTGGTTGTAAAGAGCCTCGTACTCCGACACCATCCTCTCGACGCTAAACCGCTCCTCAAACACCTGCCGCACCCCAGCTCGGTCAAGGGATCCCACCTTTTCTACTGCCTCCACTGCCTCCTCCACCGAGTCCACAATAAAGCCGGAGCGGCGGTCGGCCATCACTTCTGGCACCGAGCCAAAGCGAGTGGCAATCACCGGCGTGCCACAGGCCATCGCTTCAATCATGACTAGCCCAAAGGGTTCCGGCCAGCGGATGGGAAACAGCACCGCATAGGCCTTGCCCAAGAACTCGCTCTTCTCTTGCTCGGTGATTTCCCCCACGATCTCCACATTGGGGTGGCGGCTGGCCAAAGGCTTAATCTCTAACTCATAGTACTGGCGATCCACGGCGTCAATTTTGATAGCAGCTTTCAGGGGCATCCCTGCCCGCGCGGCAATTTCAATGGCCGTGTCCAGCCCTTTCTCCGGCGAGACCCGGCCCAGAAAAGCCAGGTAATCTCCCTTTTCTGGATAGAAACGGTGGAGATTCAGGGGCAAACCATGATAGACCGTCCCCACCCAGCGCGCCTGGGGCAGGGGCCGCCGCTGGGCATTGGAGATGGAGACCACTGGGATGTCCTGAAACTCGGTGTAGAGAGGCTGCAGCTCCGGAATGTCCAGCCGCCCGTGCAGGGTGGCCAAAAAAGAGACTTGAGGGTGGCGGCGGGCCAGGGCGTAGGGGTAGTAGTCAATGTGGCCGTGGATGATGTCAAACTCATCGGCCATCTGAAAGGCTTTCTCTACCATCAGGATGTGGGGAGCCACCGTGTCAATAGCCGTGGGATCCAAGCGCAAAGCCCGCTCCCGAAAAGGGATGAGACGCGCTTGGGTTTGGGAGTCGCCGCTGGCAAATAGAGTCACCTCGTGCCCACGTCGCACCAGCTCTTCAGTTAACCAAGAAACCACCCGCTCCGTACCGCCGTAGAGCTTGGGGGGCACGCTCTCGTGCAACGGGGCAATCTGGGCAATGCGCATCGTTATCCTCCGAACCCAAGGAGTAGCTGTTGGGGTTGTTGGCGCGTTGAAAGGCACTTTCCGAGCGCTGACCCTGGCAGCTTGTTACAGAATTCTCCTGCTGCCCGCAACCCCTTGGCCCAAGCAGGATCAAGACAGGAATCCATCCAGAGCCAGGCCTAACCTCTATGCTAGCCGGCTAAGCCTCCTGCAGGGGTTGGCGAATGGTTAGGTGGGCCTAGGGCTAGGCGTTGGTGTGGACGAAGGGCTGGGACGAGGGGAAGGGCTGGGCGAAGGCGACACGGAGGGAAAAGGATTGGGCGTGCCGGTCGGGGTTGGTGTTGGGGTGGGTGAGGGCGTCGGCAGTACCCGCAAGGGGGCTTTGGCGGAGGCAATGCGGCCTTGGCTGTCTGCTACCATGGCCGTAACCTCGTAATCTCCAGGGGGGGCAGAGGCCGGAATGGTGATGGGAAGGGTGCCGATGCAGGTTCTGCTGTTGGCCTGACAGCCGGCGGCAGCGGCGGTGAAATCAAACGTGAGGGTGAGGGGGTTCTGTCGGATTTCCACCCGGAAGCTAATGCCGCTGCCCAAACCCGCAGGAGTTGTAACGGCCACCAAGACATTGAAGGGCACCGTCTGTCGGGCGTCCGTTAGGGCCACCACGGCAATCGAAGGTGGCTCTGCTGAGAAAGATGCGGTGGGGGAAGGACTGGGGCTAGGGAAAGGATTCCAGAGTGGAGTGGGGGTCGGGGTGAGCAAAGGCGTCGGGACAGGACTGGGGACGAGAAAAGGAGTGGGTGTTGGCGCCACAACCGTTACCGGCACAGGAGTAATGGTGACTGAGGGTTGCTCGCGACCATCTTCTTGGCAGGCCACCAGTGACAACGACAGAAAGGCGGCTACACTGGCTTTCATCCAAGAGACCGCTAGCGCCCAACTGCGGCGGAATCCAGAGGACGGCTGTTTCATGGGCTTTGGCTCCTCACAACACAAGCTTGGGGGTTTTGTTAGGAAAACCGAGTCTCGGCAGCGTTCAACTCAAAAACCCGCACAGTCCTGCTCCCTTAACGGCGAAAGCAGAGTCTCCCAGATCCTCCTAACACTATAGATAGAGTCTCATCTTTTCGCAAACACTATGAGTGGTTCCTGCTGCATGGGATCCGCCTTGGCGGTGAGATCTCAAGAGCGCTCGGGTTAGACTGATAAGTGCCACAGCAAGAGGGGATCCATGGCAGCAAAGGTGGAAGCAGAACCATCGCCAGCTCAGGAAGGGCCCAAAGAGGCCTGCGGCGTGTTCGGCATTTTGGCCCCCGGCGAGGAGGTGGCCAAGCTGACCTACTTTGGGCTGTTTGCCCTGCAGCACCGCGGCCAGGAATCGGCGGGGATTGCCACCTTTGAGGGGGCCTTTTGCCGAGTCCACAAGGCAATGGGGCTGGTTTCCCAAGTGTTTGACGAGGTGAACTTAGGCCAGCTCAGCGGCGATCTGGCAGTAGGCCACACCCGCTACTCCACTACGGGATCCAGCCGCATGGCCAACGCCCAGCCGGTGATTGTGGAAACCCGCTTGGGGCCGCTGGCTTTGGCTCACAATGGGAACTTGGTCAATGCCGAAGAGCTGCGCAAAGAACTGGAAGCTGCCGAGTGCCACCTCACCGGTAGCACCGACTCGGAATGTATTGCCCACACCATTGCCCAGGCAGTGAACCAAGGTCAAGACTGGGTGGGAGCCACCTGTCAAGCCTTGCGCCGCTGCCGCGGGGCTTTCAGTCTGGTTATCGGCACGCCAGAAGGCCTGATGGGGGCGCGGGATCCCTACGGCGTGCGTCCGCTGGTGTTGGGGCTTTTGAGCAGCAACCCCGCCAGACAGGAGCTGCTGCAACCGCAGAGGCTGGGGATCCTCTGCAGCAACGGCACGCTCAACCACCCAGAAGCCCAGCCACTGCACTACGTGTTGGCCTCAGAAACCTGTGCTTTGGATATCATCGGGGCGGATTATCTGCGCCAGGTGGAGCCGGGGGAGCTGGTGTGGATTGACCGTCAAGGGCTGCAATCCCTGCGCTGGGCGGAGGCCAACCCCAAACTGTGCATCTTTGAGATGATCTACTTTGCCCGCCCCGACAGTTGCATGCATGGAGAGAGCCTCTATTCCTACCGCGTGCGGCTGGGGGAACAACTGGCCAAAGAAGCCCCGGCGGAAGCTGACTGGGTAATAGCAGTGCCTGATTCCGGCACACCGGCAGCCATTGGCTATGCCCGCCAGTTGGGGATCCCCTACACCGAGGGGCTAATTAAAAACCGCTACGTGGGCCGCACCTTTATTCAGCCCACCCAGTCGATGCGGGAGCGGGGCATTCGCATGAAGCTCAACCCTCTCGAAGATGTGCTGCGGGGGAAGCGGATTGTGATTGTAGACGACTCGATTGTGCGGGGCACCACCAGCCGGAAAATTGTCAAAGCCCTGCGCCAGGCAGGAGCTACGGAGGTTCACATGCGCATCTCCAGCCCCCCCGTTACCCATCCCTGCTTCTATGGCATTGACACCGACAGCCAAGATCAGTTGATTGCTGCCAAGTATTCGGTAGCAGAAATTGCCGAGAAGATTGGGGTGGACTCATTGGCCTACTTGAGCTGGGAAGGCATGCTGGCCGCCACAGGTCGGGATCCCAATTCCTTTTGCTCGGCTTGCTTTACCGGCCACTACCCCATCCCCATTCCTGAGGGGCTGAAGCGCTCCAAGCTGGCTTTGGAGACGGCAGCCAGCCGCAAAGATCGCTAGCAAATGCTGGAGAGTCTGCAGAGGGGGTCTGAGAGCGCGCTATGACCTTGCGCCTGCGACAACTGGGGGATCCCATCCTGACTCAAGTGGCTGAGCCGGTCGCCGAGTTTGGGACGCCGGCTTTGCAAAACCTACTTGAAGAGATGCTCGCCACCTTGAAAGAGGCGCAAGGTGTGGGTCTGGCCGCTCCCCAGGTGGGATCCCCTCTCCAGATCCTCATCGTGGCTTCCCGTCCCAACCCTCGCTATCCCGATGCACCCCAGATGGAGCCCCTGGTCATGATTAACCCCCGTCCCTTGGCCTTGAGCGACGAGCAGGTGTTGGGGTGGGAGGGCTGCTTGAGCGTGCCCAACTGCCGCGGCTTGGTGGCCCGTGCCCGCGAGGTGGAGGTGGAGTATTACACCCCTGCAGGATCCCAGCAGCGGGTGATCTGGCGGGACTTTCCGGCCCGCATCTTCCAGCACGAATACGATCACCTCTTGGGCCGGTTGTTCCTGGATCGGCAGCCGCAGCAACTGCTTTCTGAGGCCGACTACCAAGCCCGGATTTTGGCCCAGCCCCCTGCCTGAGGATCCCTATGCCCTACCTGGTCATCTACGACGGCCTGTGCAACCTTTGCGCCAATGGGGTCAAGCTTTTAGAGCAACTGGATCGCGGCCAGCAGTTTCGCTACGCCCCCATGCAAGACACGGCCACCCTGGCCCAATGGGGGATCCCACCCGAGCAGATGGAACGGGGGATGATCCTGATCGACCTGGAGCAGCCAGAGCGCCGCTGGCAGGGATCCGACGCCGTCGAACACATTGCCGCCCTCTTGCCCAGCGGATCCCTGTGGCTGGCCCTCTACCGCAACCTCCCCGGCCTTAAGCTTTTGGGAGACTGGGGCTACGCCCAGATCCGGGATCACCGCTACGAGTGGTTTGGCCGCCGCGACACCCTTTATCTACCTGCTGACTGCAAGCGTTGCCGGGATCCCCTGGCCCAGACCGACTGAGGCATGGGTAGCTGAAACGGTTCGTTATGTTGTTACTGCTACGCAACGCAGTCGCGAACGCACCGGCAGCGCGGAGTGCCTAGAGAACGTCTTAATCGAGTTTGAAATAACCATCAATTCAATTGTCTAGCACAAGGGATCCCTTTTCCAGGTTTGAACTCCTCTTCTCAAGCCTGGCGTGCTTGAAATGCTCTAGACAATCTTAAGACTCGATTAAGACTGACTTCCTGCGGAGAACCCCTCAAGTTTGACTTGAGACCTCTCCAGGGTCAAGGTAAAAATAGAGACGAAGCTAGCCAACAGGGGGTGGGCCGTGGCTATCAGAGAGGGCGGACAAGTTGCCGGTAGTTCAGAGGTTATTCAGTTGGTTCCTAGAAGGGGGGATCTCGTTAGCGGAAATGGAGCTATTGGAAGTTTTGGCGAAAGAAGCAGAAAGCTTTTTCTACAGACAATGCTACAACCCCTGGATTGGGAAGTGCAGTTTGCGGTTTGGAAAACCCTACTGAACTCTGGCATCCCTCAACTGGTGCAAGTAGCAAAAAGATATCCCGTTCCCCTACGTCCAGTTGGAAACCCTGAAGAGAGATATCGAGCCGGCGAGCGGGACTTTCGCTGGGCAGATCTGGGGAGGGTCAACCTTAGCCGGCTAGATCTAAGGGGGCTTGACTTAAGCGGGGCCAGTTTAGTTCGGGCAAGGCTGAGCCAGGTCAATCTAAGCCACACCAGCCTGATTGGAGCCAACCTCAGCCAGGCAGACCTCAGCGGCGCAGATCTGAGAGGAGCCAACTTAAAGGGAGCTAATCTGATGGGGGCCAATCTCATTGGCGCCAACTTGCAGGGAGCCAATCTGGCAGACGCCAACCTGAAGTGGGTCGTCATTTCCCCCGAAACGCAAATTGACCGCAAGTGGCAGCTGGTCTGGGAAATTGTCAATGGCCATGCTCAGGGAAAAAACCTAGCTCAGGCGGACTTGAGCGAGGCCAACCTGGATTGGGCTGACCTGCGGGGGGCCAACTTGGCGCAAGCAGACCTAAGGGGGGCAAGGCTTGTCGGCGCCAACTTGCAGGAAGTCGACCTCCAGGGAGCCGACCTCCGGTGGGCCAGCTTGGAGAGAGCCAACCTCAGTCGGGCCGATTTGAGCGCAGCTTGCCTGCAACTGGCCAGCCTGCGGGGAGCTATCCTTTCCCCTGAAACGCAAATAGACCACAAGTGGCGGCTGGTCTGGGAAATTGTCAACGGCCACGCTCAGGGAAAAAACCTAGCTCAGGCAGACTTGAGCGAGGCCAACCTGGATTGGGCTGACCTGCGGGGGGCCAACTTGGCGCAAGCAGACCTAAAGGGGGCAAGGCTTGTCAGTGCTAACTTGCAGGAAGTCGACCTTCAGGGAGCCGACCTCCGGTGGGCCAGCTTGGAGAGAGCCAACCTCAGTCGGGCCGATTTGAGCGCAGCTTGCCTGCAACTGGCCAGCCTGCGGGGAGCTATCCTTTCCCCTGAAACCCAAATAGACCGCAAGTGGCGGCTGGTTTGGGAAATTGTCAACGGCCACGCTCAGGGAAAAAACCTAGCTCAGGCGGACTTGAGCGGGGCCAACTTGAGCTGGGCAAATCTAAGCGGGATCAGGCTCCCTGGCGTGAACTTGGTGGGAGCCGACCTGAGCGGGGCCAACCTCTGCGGCGTAGACCTACAGTGGGCAGAGTTGAGCAAAGCCAATCTAAGCCAGGCGGATCTGAGGGGGGCCAACTTAAACCAAGCGGATCTCAGCGGGGCAGACCTAAGCGGTGCCAACCTCAGTGGAAGCAGCTTGATCAAGGCCGAACTAGCCAAGGCCAAGCTTGTGGGGGCCAAGTTGGCGCAAGCCAACCTCGTCGGAGCCAAGCTGAGACGGGCTAAGCTCAACGGCGCAGATCTAAGGGGGGCCAGCCTCATCGGGGCCGACCTCAGCGAAGCCAAACTGGGCAAGACAGACCTGAACTTGCCTAGCTTGAGATGGACGGTGATTTCTGTAGAGGCCAGTCCGGAGAGTAGCTGGTGGTTCATGATTTTCCATGCTGGCGCCCCTTCGCAGGAGCTGAGCCAAACAGACTTGAGAGAGGCGGACTTGAGAAAGGCCAACCTCAGCCGGGCAGACCTCAGCGGGGTAAGGCTCAGTGGAGCTAACCTAAGCCAGGCTTATTTGATTGGGGCAGATCTAAGCGAGGCCAGCCTAGATGAAGCCAATCTAAAGAGGGCCAAGCTGGGCGAGGCCGACCTAACCCACGCCGATCTCAGCGGAGCCAAGCTGAGTAGGGCCTATCTGGGCAGAGCCAACCTCAGCGGCGCCGACCTGAGGGGGGCAGATCTGGAGCTGGCCAGTCTGCCGCGGGTGATCCTTTCTCCTGCAACCCAGATCGAGGCCAAGTGGCGTCTGGTGTGGGAGATCGTCAACGGTCAAGCCTCCAAGAGAAACTTGAGTGGAGTTGACCTGAGCGGCGCTAACTTGAATTGGGCCAAGCTCAACGGGGTGCAACTGGTCGGGGCAAACCTAAGTGGAGCCAGCCTCATTGGAGCGGATCTAGGAGGATCCAACCTCAGCCAAGCCAATCTGAGGAAGGCCAATTTGAGCTACGCCAACTTGGAGGGATCCAACCTAGACAATGCCATCCTAGAAGGCGCAAAACTTGATTTTCAGTGGCAGTGGATCTGGCTCTCCCTTTGGTTCAAAGGTTTGGCAACCATCTGGTTTGGTTACCCCAGTACCCCTCAACTACCTCCTCCTGCTACGTCGGATCCCAATCGGCATCTCCCAGCCGAGAAGCCCAAGGAGAAGTGAACACTTCTGTTCTTTGGCTAGGGCCACGCAGGTTTGTATCCTAGCAAACACTTTTTAATCCAAGAGAGCTGCTTTAGGATAAAGCCGTGTCCTTCTGAGGAGAATCCCCACAGTGTCTCACTTCACCAGCATCAAGGTTCAGTTCAAAAATAAAGAGATCCTGAAAAGCATTTTGGTTGCCCAAGGTCACGAGGTTCTGGAAAACACTTATGTCCGGGGGTATGGAGGGAACCGCGTCCGGGCAGATCTTGTGGTCAGGCGCAGCAACGGCTACGACATTGGCTTTCGCCAACGGGGGGACAGCCTGGAGATGATTGCCGACTTTTGGGGAACGGGAGTCACCGCTGAGGCTTTCTTAGCGCCAATCCGCCAAGCCTACACCCGCGAGCAGCTCCTTGCAACGGCAGCGGAGAAGGGGTTTACCGTAGAGTCGGAATCTGTGGACGAG
>NZ_JANSIY010000077.1:0-12081 GCF_047462295.1 Synechococcus sp. H60.3
AATCTGCCCCCGTTCATCTCCTGCCAAAGGCAGGCTCCACAGAGCTTCGTTGACCGCGTCATAGTCCACCGCTGTTATCGGCTTGGGCAGATCGGCTGGACGTTCAATGAGCTTGCCCATGCCGGGGCTAGGAACCAAAGTCTGAGGCCGTGGCAGCCGAGTAGCCTGGATCAGGCAGCGATCCTTGCGCGTAACCGCCATGCACTCCGTTTCCTCTGCTGTGTAGCTGCCCAGCTCGCCAAAAGTGGCATCCAGCGCCGCTGCCACATAGCCCACGGCTAGATGATCGATGGGACGAGTGCGGTTAGCCTGATCCCCGTACTTGCTCAGCCAGCCTTCTGCGTAGTGGGAGTGGGTGAGCTGGGCTTCGCCGCCGCTGGGGCTGGCCTGCAGCTCCAGTCGCCCCAAGCCGAGAAAGCCGAACAACTGGCACGCCACCGCCAGCCGCTCCGCTGCCTGCTGCACTCCCAAGGTTTTAAAAGCGCCCTGGAGCAAGCTGTAGAAAATCTCCTGAGCCGCCGTGCGCAGGATGCTCACCCCATCGATCCAGTTGGGATCCTCAATGGTCTGCTGCAAAAATAGGTTGTAGTGGTGGCAGTGGAAAATCACTGGCTCGCCAAAGAGAGAGAGCAGCTTGCGAGCGCGGTCAAGGCGTAAATGCTCCAACATAGATGGCCTGAGCTCGAGGGGATAGGAAGGGACAACAGTTGACGACTCCCACAACTTTAGCCTTTAGCTTAATCGGCGGGAAGCCCTGCACTGTATTTGTGTTCCGTAGGTGGCGTAAGCCACATTGGGTTTACTCAAGAGCAAATCAGTGTCGGGATGAAAGCCGTTGTGCTGCAATTGAGGAGAACAAGTTCAATCTCTGGAGAGTTTCCCGCCGTGGGTCGCACGGCGGCAGCACGCTGCGACCTCTGTACCAATAAGTCTGGGAAGCAGGAAGCCCGTAAGCTATCGGCTCGCGCAGCGTGGCGTAAGTCATGTTGTGTTGGCTCAACGAGAATGAGTGTCGGGAGTCGTTCAACTGGGCAAAGCAATAGGCAAGTGCTCTACCCCCAATACGTCAGATACCGCTTTGTGGAGAATGCGGAGCTCCTGGGAGTTCAGGGTGCCTTTTTCAAGGCGGTTGCGGTCAATGCCCGTTTTCAGGGACAAGCGCAGCATGACAAAGTTGGGATCCGGAGCGTAGCGCTTGGCGTAGCTAATCAAAGCCTGAGCAGTGGATAGAGTGTCGTCTTGAACAGGAGGCAGCAGCGGTTTGCCGTCGATGAGGATGGCTTTGATGCGCTCTGAAATTGCTTTGAGGTCGATGATGGAGCGGGTTAAAAACAAAACAAAGTAGGGACTTTTGGGGAAAGACTTCAGAATCACCCGCACATGAGACGAGCCCGCTGTGAGGTAATCCGCCTCCTCCTCAGGGCTGACCGTTTGGCAAAGGCGGTTGTTGGCCTGCAATAGGTCGCTGGCGTAGGTGCCCAAAAGTTCCAGCGCCTGCTCTTCCTGGGTGTCGCTGGCGTAAGTTACCTTGGCTACCGTTTTGCCATCCGTAACTCGCCCTATCAAGACGGCAATAAGGCCAGGCAGCCCAGCAATATGCTGCTCAATTACACTTTGCAGGGTGCGGATAGCCATGCTCCTCTTTGCTCCTCCCTAAGGTGAAGGCTGGGTTGTCCTCTCATCGTAACGAGTAGGAAGGCTAGCCTGGGAGTATTTAGAAGGGATGTTAACAAAGACCCCTGAGGACGCTCAGCCCTCGCGCCACGGATCCCAGTTCTCATGAAATTTGCCTTCCAGAATGGCCTGGCGCATTCTTTGGGTGTAGCGCACGAGCTCCGTGATGTTGTGGATGGAAAGCAGAGTGTAGCCCAGGATCTCCTGGGCGCGGATGAGGTGGCACAGATAGGCGCGGCTGAAGTGGCGGCAGGTGTAGCAAGGGCACTCAGGATCGATGGGATCCAGGCTGCGGCGGTGTTCGGCATTCTTGATGTTCCAGCGTTGGCCGCGGCTGATCACGGTGCCGTGGCGGGCATAGCGCGTGGGAATGACACAGTCAAACAAGTCCACGCCGGCAGCCACTGCCGCCCGCATCTCGGCATAGGTGCCCACCCCCATGAGATAGCGGGGGCGATCGGCTGGCAAGAGGGGGGCTGTTTGTCGCACCACCGCGTGCATTAGCTCCACCGGCTCTCCTACGCTGACGCCGCCGATGGCATAGCCGGGTAGATCCAGCCGACAGACTTCTTCCGCTGCCTGCCGACGCAGCTCCGGGTAAACCCCCCCCTGAACAATGCCAAACAAAGCCTGATCGGAGCGGCGGTGGGCTTCCACGCAGCGCTTCAGCCATTGAGTAGTCCGCCGCACCGCTGCTGCCACCGCCTCAGGGCTGGCAGGATAGGGCGGACACTCGTCAAAAGCCATGATGATGTCTGCCCCCAAAGCATTTTGGATCTGGATGGAGAGCTCAGGAGTGAAGTGAATAATTCGCCCATCGTAAGGCGAGCGAAACGTTACCCCTTCCTCGTCGATCTGGCGGATGGCGCTGAGGCTAAAAACTTGAAAGCCGCCTGAATCGGTGAGGATGGGACCGGGCCAGCCCATGAAGCGGTGCAGGCCCCCCGCCGCTTGAATGATCTCTTCGCCGGGGCGTAGGTGCAGATGATAGGTGTTGCTGAGGATAATGTGGGCGCCGGTTTCCTTGAGTTGAGCAGGCGTGAGGGTTTTCACATTGGCCAGCGTTCCCACCGGCATAAAGCAGGGGGTTGGGATCTCGCCGTGGGGGGTAATGAAATAACCCGCCCGTGCCTGCGTGTTGGGGCAGGTGCCCTCGCAAACAAAAGTAAAAGCCGCCAAGGTTAGCGCTCTGGATCCACTGCGTGCGCAGCCGAGCTTAGCATAAGAGTCGGATCCCCTTCTAAAACCCCCCAGCCCTTGACAGGGATCCCCTTTCTTGGGCATGCTTATAGATCGCTGCGGAACTGGCGGAATGGTAGACGCGCTAGATTCAGGTTCTAGTGGCAGCAATGCCATCGGGGTTCAAGTCCCCGGTTCCGCATTTCTTTGGATTGGTTGCTACCTACTCCATCACCTCAACGTAGAGCAAGCTCTAAAAGAATCTTGCTTGGCTGCAGAACTCCTCTGAGGCCGGCAAAGGCCGTAACTTTTAGAGAGTCAGCTCTTTTTCGATTTGGGAGAGCTTGATACGAGCAAGAGCCAAGTTGCCTTTCTCTCGATCCAAAGCCAGATAGAAAAATAGCCCAGGTATGTGCTTAAGTAGATACATCAGGTGATACTGAGTCTCCAGAATAATAAGTATCTCTTCGATTCTGTCGGTGAACTTAAGAGACTCTGCAACTCGCATCTTGGCGCGGATCACCTCTGTGTTTCCGGCAATGGCCAACTCCAGATTAGCTTCGGGAAAGGCAGGGCTGTTGGTGCCCTTAAACCCCAGACACATTCCGGTCTTCCAGTCCCCCAAAGCCACGCCCAGTGCTCCGTCAATGGTGAGAGCCTTCACCAGACTGTCTTGAAGCTTGTTCATAAGACTGCCCTATCCCCAAAAGCCTGATCCTGAAGTCTGTCCGACCATCATAAGTCTCTAATTGGAAAGTTTCAACTTAAAAGTACTAGAACCTGCTTATTTTTAAGATAAGTAAAACTAAATGCTAAATGTGTTAAGCGAGGGTCGTCGAGATTTTCTTGCCTTTACGTGTATCTGTATAGTTTCTTGAAAGCCAAGCCCCTGGGATCACCCTCCGAGAACAAGGGCATTTCCCTCAAGTCAGGCAGTACGGCTCCCGCTTGGTTCGTTTGGGGGCATAGATCCTTGAGGATTTCGGCAAGGCGGTCGGGGAGTTATGCTGGGGTTGTCTCTTTTACCAGGCTGCTGAGGTTCACCCACGGCAGCGCCGGATCCCGTCTCTCCAGCTTGACCCATGCCCAAGGCTCCCCTTCCCCCTAACGAAGAAGAGCGGCTGGCTGCCCTACGAGAGTATCAAGTTCTCGATACAGCCCCTGAAACTGCCTTTGACGAGATCGTCCGGCTTGCTGCTTACATCTGCGGCACGCCCGTCTCGCTGGTCTCTCTCATCGACGAGCATCGCCAGTGGTTTAAGGCCAAGTTCGGCATTGAGGGCATCGAGGAAACGCCGCGGGATGTGGCCTTCTGTGCCCACGCCATTCTCTCGCCCAAAGAGCCGCTGGTGGTGCCCGATGCCACCCAGGATCCGCGCTTTGCCGACAACCCTTTTGTAACCCAAGAGCCGCATATTCGCTTTTACGCCGGTGTGCCCTTGGTAACGCCGGAAGGGCAGGCGCTGGGTACCCTCTGCGTGGTGGACTACCAACCCCGCCAGCTCAGCCCGGAGCAATTGGAGCAGCTCAAGGCCCTGGCCCATCAGGTGACAGCCCAACTGGAGCTGCGCCGCACCTTGCGGGAGTTGGCCAAGGCTCCCTTGCTTCCCAAAGCTGGCGAGAGCAAGCCTGCTCGCAAAAACCGCTTTCTCCTCAAGGTCAGTGCTGGCCTGGGCCTGGCTGCCCTGATCTTGGGCGGGATCGCCTACTCTGCCCAGCGCAACGCCAGTCGCCTGCCCCAACTGACGGAGCAAGTGGCCGATACCCTGGAAGTGATCCAGAACCTGGAAGGATTGCTCTCAGAGATCCGTGCTGCCGAGGCAGGTAAACAGGGCTACTTTTTGACCAACGAGCCTGGCTACCTCGACGAGTACAAGGCCAGCCTTGAGGCCATTCCCACTCGTCTTAGCCGGCTGCAAGAGTTGACAGCCGACAACCCTCTCCAGCAAGGGCGCCTGAAGTGGCTGGAGCTGCTTTTGGAACAGCGTCTGAACCTTGCCCAAGATCTTATCCGGCTCCGGGATCAAGAGGGGCTGGCCGCTGTTCAAGAAGCCTTGAAGAGGGGCGAAGGGCAAAGGTTGATGGAGCGGATCGCCAACCTAGTGGAGGCGCTCCAGGAGCAAGAGCGGCTTCTGTTGCAGCAGCGCAGCGAGCAGTTCCAGCTTGCTTGGGTTAGAACCAATGCCATCCTGCTGGGGGGGCTGGCTTTTACCTACTTGCTGTTGGCCGCAGTTTATGCCCTCATTCGCCGCGAAACTGCCGAGCGGGAGCGGGCGGAAACCTTCCTCAAGCAGGAGCGGGACTTTACCAACGCCATCCTCGACACGGCAGGCGCTGTGGTGGTGGTCATGGATCCCGAGGGGCGCATCCTGCGCTTTAACCGCGCTGCCGAGCAGCTTTCTGGCTATTCGCTGGCAGAAGTCAAGGGCCAACTGCTCTGGGACTTGGGCTTGATCCCGGCGGAGGAGATGGCCGGCGTGGAGCAAGCTTTTCAACAACTTAAGGGCAGTCGCTCCCTTTTCTTAAACCGCCATGAAAACTTCTGGCGCACCAAGCAGGGGGCGCTGCGGCTCATTGCTTGGACCAACACCGCCCTGGTCAACGCCGAGGGCGAGGTGGAGTTTATCATCGGCACCGGCATCGACATCACCGAGCGCAAGCTGGCGGAGCTGGCTCTCAAAGAAAGCGAAGAACGCTACCGGGATCTCTTTGAAAATGCCAGCGATCTCATTCAGGCTGTCGATGCCGAAGGGTACTTTCTCTATGTCAACCGCGCCTGGAAGGAGACCCTGGGCTACGACGAAGCTCAAATCCACCAAATGAGGGTTTTCGACATCATCCACCCCGACTATCGAGAGCACTGCCAGGTGGTTTTCCAGAAGCTTTTGGCTGGCCAACCTCTGGACAAGGTGGAGACGGCCTTTGTGACTGCCAAGGGCGAAACCATCTGGGTGGAGGGAAGTGTTAACTGCCGCCTTGAAGATGGGGTGATGGTCTCCACGCGGGGCATTTTCCGCAACATCACCGAGCGCAAAAAAGCTGCCGAGGAGCTGGAGCGGCAGAGCCGGCGGGCCCAACTGCTGGCCGATCTCAGCTTAAAGATCCGCCAATCGCTGGATATTGCCGAGATCCTGGAAACGGCAGTAACGGAGATCCAAGCCCTGCTCAGGGCGGATCGCGTTTTGGTCTACCGCTTCCAGCCGGATGGATCCGGGATCATCTCCAACGAGAAAACCCAGCCCGGCATCCCTTCCCTTTTGGGCGAGGTGATTGAGGATCCCTGTTTTCAGGAAAAATACGCTGAGCTCTACAGCCAGGGCCGGGTTCGCGCCATCAGCGACGTGGAGGCCGAAGGGCTGGAGCCCTGCTACCTGGAGCTGCTGCAAACAATGCAGGTGAAGGCCAACCTGGTGGTGCCCCTCTTCATGGAGCAGCGGCTGTGGGGGCTGTTGTTGGCCCACCAGTGTTCTGCACCCCGCCAGTGGCAGCCGTTTGAGATCGAGCTGCTGGTGCAACTGGCCAACCAAATCGGCATTGCCCTTACCCAGGCAGAGCTCCTGGAGCGGGAGCGCCAGCGCAGCCTTGAGCTAGAACAAGCCCGCAAAGCGGCAGAGCAGGCTTCTCAGGCCAAAAGCAGCTTCTTGGCCACCATGAGCCACGAGATCCGCACCCCCATGAACGCGGTGCTGGGGATGACGGGCTTATTGCTGGAGACGCCCCTGACCCCAGAGCAGCGGGACTTTGTCGAGACCATCCGCATCAGCGGCGATGCCCTGCTGACCCTCATCAACGACATCCTGGACTTCTCCAAGCTGGAAGCCGGGGAGATGGAGCTGGAGATCCTGGACTTCGACCTGAGGGCCTGTTTGGAGGAGGTGGCGGATCTCTTTGCCCCCACTGCTCATGCCAAGGGCCTGGAGCTGGCGGTGCTTATGCCGCCGGAAGTGCCCCGCTATCTGCGGGGGGATGCGTCGCGGCTGCGCCAAATCCTCAACAACTTGGTGAGCAACGCCATCAAGTTCACCCATCAAGGGGAGGTGGTCATCCAGGCCGAGCTGCTGCAAAAAACGGCCACCCATGTCCAACTGCGGCTCTCGGTAAGGGATACAGGGATCGGGATCCCCAAGGAAGCGCAAGCCAAGCTGTTTCAGCCCTTCACCCAAGTGGATGCTTCTACCACCCGCAAATACGGGGGCACAGGGCTGGGCCTGGCCATTTGCAAGCAACTGACAGAGCTGATGGGGGGCAAGATCTTCCTAGAGAGCGAGGTGGGCCGCGGCAGCACCTTCAGCCTCGAGCTGACCCTGGAAAGACAACCCTACGCCCGACAAATCTCCCAGCACCCCGCCCGCATCCCTGTCAATCTCCAGGGCAAGCGGCTGTTGGTGGTGGACGACAACGCCACCAACCGCAAGATTGTCCGCTGCCAGGCCACCGCTTGGGGCATGGTGGTGGAAGAAGCCGAAAATGCCTACCAAGCTCTGGACAAACTGCGCCAGGCCGTGCGGGAAGGGATCCCCTTCCCCTTGGCGGTTTTGGACATGCAGATGCCGGAGGTGGATGGGGAAACCCTGGGCCGCTGGATCAAGGCGGATCCCGAACTGTCCCAGACGCAACTGGTGATGATGACCTCGCTGGGGTTGGGGGAGCACTCCCGCCGCGCCGCCGAGATTGGCTTTGCTGCCTACCTAACCAAGCCGGTCAAGCAAACGCGATTGCAAGAAGCTCTGATCATGGCCCTGGGCAAGTCTTCCGGCCTGGCCACCGCGCTGCTGGGCATGGGCCCACCCCTTTCGCAAAGTGCGCCCTCGGCCAGCCGCCCCCAGCAACCCCTGCGCATCCTCTTGGCCGAAGACAACCCCGTCAACCAGAAGGTGGCCCTGCGCCAGCTGCAGAGCTTGGGCTACCTGGCGGATGTGGTGGCCAACGGCCAGGAGGTGCTGGATTTGCTGCAGCAAGTCAAGTACGACCTCATCCTCATGGATTGCCAGATGCCGGTGATGGATGGCTACGAGGCCACCCGCCGCCTGCGCCAGCAGGAGCGGGGATCCGGCCACCGCACCGTGGTGATTGCCATCACGGCCAACGCCATGCAGGAGGATCGGGAGCGCTGCCTGCAAGCGGGCATGGACGACTATCTCAGTAAGCCGGTGCTAAAGGAGGATCTGGAAAAAGTGCTCAACCACTGGAGCCAAAGGATCGCCCCTTCCGCAGCAGGAGCAGCCAACGGGGCGGCTTCGTCCGATCCGCCTTCTCCTGAAGCTGCCGGCGGTGACCCTGCTCCCACGCTGCCCTACCCCATCGACGCCGCCTACTTGGAGCGGGTTACGGGAGGTGACCGCCAGTTTCAGCGGGAGCTGCTGCAGGTGTTTGTCCAAGATGGCCAGGACCAGTTGCCGCGGCTGCGCCAAGCTCTTGCAGCGGGTAATGCCGAAGACTTGAGGAAAATTGCCCACCGCCTCAAGGGAGCTAGCGCCAACGTGGGAGCCAATGCCTTTTGTCAAGTAGCCCGCGAGCTAGAACACCTGGGGGTGCAACTGGCGCAGCCGGGATCCCCGGCTGATGACCCAAAATGGGCAAGCGCTTCCCAGGGCCTGGAGGAGCTGGAGCGCATCTTGGCCGACATTTGCCAGTACCTGCAGGAATTGGAAGGCTAGGGCGATCCCAGACTTGTCGCCCTCACCCCCAGCCCCTCTCCCAAAAGGAGATGGGGATCAAGCGGCGAACCGTTGGAGGTAGGAGGAACAAATTGGCGCGGCTGTTTGGCTTCGCTCTGGCTCGGAACTGCAGCAAAAGCCCGGCTGCTTGAGCAAGCTGCAAGGGGACAGCCGGGCAAAAAGGTGTCTAGCTAGTGCTTCGACCCAATCAGGCGGGCTGGGATCACATCAGGCCAATTTGAGAGAGGATGCCTTGGCCCGTAAGCAGCTCGGTCAAAACGCCAATCACAAAGCCCAACATTGCCAGACGGCCATTCCATTTTTCGGCGAAGGTGGTAAAGCCGAACTTAGCTTCTTGGTTTTCCATGGTTGCAACTCCATCAAGGGGTGACATCTCCAATGTGGCTCAGATATTAAAAAGTGTCAAGTTTTGTGTCGAGAGCTAACAAGGTGAGGTCGACAAGGATCCCTAGCTGCTTTTGACGGCAGTCCAGACAGCGTCTACGAGACGGAGCTCCTCCTGCGACAGCACTTTGAGGTACTGCAGCCTAGCAAAGGTTGCCTCATCGGGATAGATAGCTGGGTTTTGGCGATCCTGCGGGTTAATCTTAGGCAGGGCGGCAGCATTGGGGGTGGCAAAGCGGTTGTAGTTGCTCAGTTGGGCGCCAATTTCCGGCTCCAGAAGGAAGTTGATGAAGCGGTTGGCCAGCTCCGGGTTAGGAGCTTTGGCTGGGATGGCCATCACATCTAGCCAGATGTGAGCGCCCTCGCGAGGGACAAAGTAGCCAATGTTGGGATTTTCCTCAGCAGCTTGCAGGGCATCGCCGCTGTAGACAACCGCCACGTTGGCTGTTCCGGAGACCAATTGATTTTTGCCGCCCACCCCGCCAATGAGGCCGGCGCTGCGGCGTTTGGTGTCGATGAGGAGCTGCTGAATCTGCTGCAGTTCGGAGCGAACAGTGGTGTTGATATCGAAGCCGAGGTAGAAGGCCGCCGCGGCAATCATGGAGCGCATCTCATCGATCATCACAAAGGGGCCGTACTGCTGCTGCGGGTCGAAAATCAGACCCCAGGAGCGCTCGAAGTTTTCCGGCAGGCGGTCTTTGCGGTAGCCGATGCCGGTGGTGCCCCACTGGTAGGGAACTGTGTAGGTGTTTTCTGGGTCAAAGGGCAAGCCGATAAACTTCTCCCCCAAGTTGCGGAGATTGGGAATCAGGGCTTTGTTGAGAGGCTGCAGCAGGCCCAGCTCCACCATGTTGGGCACAACGTAGTCCGTGGGCACAACGACGTCGTACTGGTTCACGCCGCCCCCCCGCAGCTTGGCAATCATGTCCTCGTTGGACTCGTACACACTTACCACCACGCGGCTATTGGTGGCTTTCTCAAAGGCAGTGAGAATGGCCGGGTCAATGTATTCCGACCAGATGTAGAGTTGAAGGGTTTGTTTTTGGGCAGCCGTTCTCAGGGGCCAGAAGAAAAGCAGGAGCAGCAAACAGCAAAGCAAAGCGATGGCCGTGGCAATTCCCTTTTTCATAGGCAGGAGGGGCAGGAGCAGCAGTGAAGGGGCTGGAGTTCCTGCTCTGGGAAAGACTTAGACAATAGCCGACTTCCCTCTAGCCCTGAGGCAAAAGCGGAGCTCACCGCTGTCCCTCCCCTAGACCTAGAGCAGGCTTGTCCAACCCTACGCCCTAGCCTACCACCTGGGCTTCCCCGTTGCTGCTTTCCCCAGCCGAGAATAGCAGTTGATATAGCCGCTGCTGCTCGGCAGGGTTGCGGTAGCGCTGTTGCTGCAACGGCCAATCCTGCAAAGCCAGCTCTTGTTGCTCACGTAACCTAGGCTGTAGGGCCGAGTCGGCGGGCAACTTGGCCTGCAAAACCTGTAAATCGTTGAAGCGGCCCAGTTGCTCCTGTAGGCCTTTCAGAGTTTTGATCCACTCCTGCACAGTTTCCCCGTAAAAGGGGGCGAAAAACTCCACCTGGTAGCGCAGGCGTTTGGTGGCTTTGCGCAGATCGTGTAGCTGTTTGGCCTGAGATTCTGTCTCGGGAAAAGACGGGATCCGCCAGCCCGGCTGCAGGAACCAGGCGGCCAGCAAAGGAGCCAACAGGTGAGGCAAGCTCTCCTGGAGGGGAAGCTGGGCCGCAGGCCGGTAGCGGGGGTGCTCCAGCCACTCCGCGCAGGCTGCCTGAAACTCTTGGAAGTTTGCATCTTCCAAAATGCGGCGGGAACGTTTCTCGGCTTGGGCCTGACACTGCCGCAGGTCTTCCTCCAGCTCCTCCAGCTCGGCTGCTGGGATCCCCTGCCAATAGGGCTCTTGGAGGATTTCCAGCAACACGTCCAAATCCCGCTGCTGGCCCAGGGTTCTGGTCAACTTTTGCAGACGTTTGGGCTTGAGCGGCTTGGGCAGGCGCACGGATCCCTGAAACACCTCCACCCAGGTGCCGATGCGGCGCAGGCCCACCCGGATTTGATGGAGGGACTCTGCTGCCTCGGGGTGCTGGTTGAGCACTCTCCCCACGTGCTTCTGCAGCCGCTGCCATTGCTGGCTCAATAGTTGGTGAGCCCAAGCGGCCACGGTGGGTGAAGGGGAAGACGCCAGCAGGATCGAGTGCTCGCTTTTCTGCTCAGCAGCAATGGCATTCACGGCAAATCTCCTCTACCTCTCAAAACGGGGCCTAAAAAGGGCAGAAGGCTTTCCCTGCATAGCCTGCTTACCTTACCCTGAGGTCACCCGCGCCCTCTTCTTTTTTAACCTAATCTTAACCTCTGAGCAGGGTATGGCCAGGGAAACGGTTGAGACCGCCCTTCGAGCTAGCAGGGCGGAGCCTTTGGTAGGCGGGGCCTGACCGCTGCCCAGATGCGGGTGGCCACCTCTGCCGGGGATCCCATGGCGTCGATGCGGACAATCCGCTGCGGGAACTCGGCGGCTAGAGCCTGAAATCCACGGTAAACTCGGCGGTGAAACTCCAGGTGTTCTCGCTCGAGTTTGTCGGCCTCTGACTGTAGGGAACGGGTAATCGCTACGCGCCGCTGACGCGAACGCGCCAGCCCCACCTCAGGGGGGAGATCCAACCACAGGGTGAGGTGCGGCTGCAGCCCGCCGGTGGCCAAGTGGTTGAGCTGGCGGATCTTCTCCAGGTCCAGCCCGCGACCATACCCCTGGTAGGCCAGGGTAGAGTCGGTGAAGCGGTCACAGAGCACCACCTGCCCTGCCGCCAGGGCGGGAAGGAGGCATCTTTGCACGTGTTCAGCCCGATCCGCCGCGTACAGGAGCAGCTCAGCCAGCGGCGTTATGGGATCCCCGTGCAACAGCAGCTCCCGCAGCACCTTTCCCAGTGCTGTGCCCCCTGGCTCGCGGGTACACAGGCAAGCATAGCCCTCTTGTTGAAGCTGCTCGGCCAAAAGGGACTGCTGAGTGGTTTTGCCCGCTCCTTCTCCACCTTCTAAGGTGATGAACACGTCCTCGCCCAGGAGAGTGTGTCAAAGGATTGTTTGAGGGGCATGGCTAGCGCAGGTTGAGTTGAGGCTGCAAATTGAAGGAGTGGCCCGGGATCACCACGTACACGTCGGGGA
>NZ_JANSIY010000078.1:0-11853 GCF_047462295.1 Synechococcus sp. H60.3
GGGAGTGTCAATAAGCTTCGGAGTTGTGGAGGCAAGCGCTAGCCCATGCCCGTAGGTGGTTCTGGCTCTCTCGGCGGCAAGGCGCGGTCAAAAGTAAACAGAGCTGGCCTTGGATCGGCCTCCTGGCTCTGCTGGGGTAACCCAGCCTATTGGGATGCTGCTGGGTTAATGCTCTTGGGGAGCCTGCTCATCGTCTACCGCTGGCGGGGCACCCTGCCGCTGTTGATTAACCCCGCCTACGTAAACGTGGCTCTGCTGGCCGGCCTGTGCCTACTGGGCCTGGGGATTAGCCGGTGGCGGGGGGCCAAAGTCGCGCCCTCGGAAAGCCATGTCTCCCTGTTGGGGCCGCGCCTGGGGGCGGCGCTCTTGATCCTGACGGCGCTGCTGGGGTTTTGGGTCGAGCCCCGTCCCCTCTCCAGCCAGACGGCCCTCAACCGGGGGGTATCTCCCTATCTGGGTGCCTCTCGCAGCCAGCCGCAGGCTTTTCGTCCCAAGATTGACCCACGCCAGCGCACCCTGCTGGACTGGGTGCGCACCCTGGATGTCTACCCAGATCCCTATACCTATGAAGGCCAGCCGGTGCGGGTGCAGGGGTTCGTCGTTCCTGACGAGCAACCTGACCACTTTGTCATCGCTCGCTTTTTGGTGAGTTGCTGCGCTGCCGATGCCTACCCGGTCGGCTTGCCAGTGCGCTGGTTCCGCTCGGAGGAGCTGGCTCCGGACAGTTGGCTGCGTCTGGAAGGACGAATGGCCGTGGAGCAACGGGATGGCCAGCCTCAGTTGGTAATCCTGGCCGAGCAGGTGGAACCAATGCCGGTGCCGGCCAATCCCTACGCCGACGAGTAGGTTAGATGTCGGTTTCGCTGAGTTTAGCGCTCATGTAATCGAAGGGCTCGGCCACAAAGCTGTAATCCTCGTCGGAGCCGAGCAGCTCCAGGGTGCGCTGCTTCATGTTCTGGATCCCGATCACCGTCGGAGCAATCGGCACCCCCAGGGAGTTGTAGGTTTCCCGCAGGCCAGCCAGGACGCGCTCGTCCAAGATGCTGGTATCAGCAGCCACCAGGGCGTAGGAAGCGTAGCGCAGGAAGTAGTCCATATCCCGCAAACAGGTGGCGTAGCGGCGGGTGGTGTAGGCGTTGCCACCCGGACGGATCAGATCTGGCACCTGGGCAAACATAGCCGCGGCAGCCGTCTTGACAATGTCCACCGAGTTGAGGTTAATCACCTTCACGGCCTTGATGCGCCGCAGACCCGAATCGTAAAAGGCCTTGAGCGCGTCCATGGCATTCCGATCCAGGTAGCGGCCTGTCAGGTCGTAGGTTTTGATCAGTGTGGTTACGGCATCCCGCATATCCCCAACTCCGTTCCTGTAACTCTATGTAAAAGTAGCTTGAGATGAGAATTTTGCCGGCAACGTCCAAAGGCCAGCCTTGGAAAATCGAGCCAAAGCCCAACACCGGCAGCGCTCCAAGCTCCCCACTTGCCCCCAGAAGTTTAGCATGCGGGGGGTTCTTTCCTGCCTTCTCCTGAGACAATGGCAGATGTTGTTACGAAAATGTAACCTTTCTGCAACGCTCTAGGGATCCGGCAGCAGCACCCGCAGTGGCCTGAGCAGCCTGCCTTGGCAGTGTCCCAACCCTAAGAACGCTCCTTGTTGGCTCTTCACCCGCAGAGTCTCGGCAGTGGCCTGAGCAGGATCCAGGGGAATGGCCTGACCTTGTTGCCAGCGCTGCGCCTCAGCCGGAGACAAGGATACTGAGTCCCAACCGCGAAATCCCCACTCAATCGGCAGCAGGGCGGCGGCGGGATCGGCGGATCCCTGCCACTGCTCCAGGGGCAGGCTCTCTTGGATGCGAAAGGGGCCACTTTGCAACCGTCGCAGGCGGCTCATCAAGCCTCCGCAGCCCAATTTCTCTCCCAGGTCGCGGGCGAGGGCGCGGATGTAGGTGCCAGGGCCACAGGCAATCTCCAGATCCACTTCCGGGAACTCGCCAGGGCGCCAGCCCAGGATCTGCAGGTGCCGAATCACCACCCGCCGCGGCTCCAGCCCCAGTTCTGCTGCCTTTGCCCCGGCCCGGGCCAGCTCATAGAGCTTTTTCCCCTGCCGCTTGATGGCGCTGTAAAGAGGCGGCACCTGCTCAATCTCGCCGACAAACTCCTGCAGACATTCCTCCACCTGCTCGCGGCTCAGCTCCGGACAAGGGGATCCCACCTGGATCTGCCCCTCGGCATCGTCGGTGTCGCTGCGCTGCCCAAAGCGGAAGGTTGCCCGATAGACCTTATCCCCCGGCAGAAAGGCCAAAAAGCGCGTCGCCCGCCCTACGGCAATGGGCAGAACTCCCGTTGCCGCCGGATCCAAGGTGCCACCATGCCCCACCTGGCGCGTGCGCAAGACCCGCCGCACCACCGCCACACAGTCGTGGGAGGTGAGCCCTGCTGGTTTATCCAGGTTGAGAAAGCCCTCCAGGGATCCCATGCTGCGCATCACCCATCAGTAATTTTAAGATTTGTAACCGAACTGCCGCAGCGCTTAACATAGGGTTAATTTCTGTCTGCGAGCTTGAAGCACCTATGGCGCAATCTGGCCTATTCCCTCAGCCTATCTGGCAACACCTGTTGATGATCGCCCCTTTCTTCCTGTGGGGCTCGGCGATGGTGGCAATGCGAGATGCCCTCTCCGAGACCACCCCTCTCTTTATCGCCATTCTGCGGCTGTTGCCCGCTGGGATCCTGGTTTTGGCCTTTCGGCTTTGGCAAGGGCGGGCCTCTGAGGCATCTCAGCCCTGGCATCCCCAGGGGCGGCGAGGGTGGCTGTGGGTCCTGGCCTTCGCCCTGGTGGACGGCACCTGTTTTCAGGGATTTTTGGCGCAAGGGTTGAGAGAGACCGGCGCCGGGCTGGGATCCGTACTGATCGACTCGCAGCCGCTGGCGGTGGCTTTGATGGCCAACTGGTTTTACCGCGAGCGGATGGGATCCCTGGGCTGGCTGAGTCTGGGGCTGGGTGTGGTCGGCATTGGCCTTATCGGCCTCGGCGGGGAAGGATCCCTGCAGGTGGGGGCTGGCGTCGTCTGGATGTTGCTGGCTTCCCTGTCGATGGCCATCGGCACCGTGATGATGCCCAAGGTGGCGGAGGTGGCCGATCCGGTGTTGGCGACGGGCTGGCACATGGTGTTGGGCAGCCTGCCCTTGATCCTGCTCTCGGCGCTAACAGAAAGCGAGCAATGGCAGCACCTGAGCGGCGCCCACTGGCTGGGCCTGCTCTATGCCTCCGTGTTGGGGAGCGCCGTGGCCTACGCCCTCTTCTTCTACTTCGCCTCTCAGGAAAACCTCACCGAATTCAGCTCCCTCACGTTTCTCACCCCCATCTTTGCCCTTCTCTTCGGCAGCACCTTCCTGGGCGAGACCCTGACCCGGCTGCAGTGGGTGGGAGTGGGCATTACCCTGGTCTGCGTGTATGTCATCAACCACCGGCAGGAGTGGCAGGAGCGCCTGCGCTTGGCCTGGCCAGGGATCCTCTCGGAGCTGGGCCTGGAGTTCAGCACCGTCGAGATCCGCGATGGCCGGCCCGACTAAGGGAGCCTTCTCCTAGGGGGGCAGGAACCCCATCGCCTCCCGCACCCTTTGCAGCGTTGGCTCGGCAACAGCGCGAGCCTTGGCGGCATTTTCCCGGATCAGCGCCAGCAGATAGTCTGGGTTGCTCCAGAGCTCTCGGTAGCGCTGCTGAATGGGCTCTAGGGTGGCGATAATGCTGTCGGCGAGGAGGGGTTTGAACTGTCCCCACCCCATCTCAGCGCACTCAGCCGCCACCTCCTCCTTGCTTTTGCCGGAGGTGAGCATGTAGATCGTCAGCAAATTGTGGGCCTCCGGGCGTGCCGGGTCGTCGAAGGTGATGCCCCGAATCGAGTCGGTCTTGCATTTTTGGATCTTCTTGCGGATCGTGTCGGGGTCGTCTAGCAGGTGAATGCGGCTGAAATCCGAGGGATCCGACTTAGACATTTTGCGGGTGCCATCGGTCAAGCTCATGATCCGCGCCCCCTGCGGGCGAATCAGGGCCTCTGGGATCACAAACACCTCGCCAAAGCGGTCGTTAAAGCGGCGGGCAATATCCCGACACAGCTCAATATGCTGCCGCTGATCCTCCCCTACCGGCACATACTTGGGCTGGTAGAGCAAAATATCCGCCGCCTGCAAAATCGGATAGCTGAACAGGCCAACGCTGGTCTCCTCCCCCTGTTTCTCTTTTTTTTCTTTGTATTGGATCATGCGTTCCGCCCAGTTCATGGGGGTAATGGTGGTGAACAGCCAGGCCAGCTCTGTGTGGGCGGGCACGTGGGACTGCACAAACAGCACACAGTGCTCCAGGCTAAGGCCACAGGCCAGGTAGAGGGCAAACAGAGAACGGGTGCGCTCCCTCAGCAGCTTGGGATCCTGGGGCACAGTAATGGCATGTTGATCCACAATGCAAAAGAAGTTCTCGTAGTGCTCCTGCTCGGCCACCCAGTTTTTAATGGCCCCCAGGTAATTGCCCAGGTGCAACTCGCCGGAGGGCTGGATTCCAGAAAGCGTGCGCGGCTTGGACATAGGAAAAGCAATCTCAAACGCCAATAAGAGGGGGGACGAGAACCCAGAAAGTCTTTGTTCAGGATATCAAGAGAGCTGCAACCCGTTGGTTTATGAGGGAAGAAAGACACCAACCCGAAACCATGGCAGACCCGGAGCCAGAACTGCTGCGTGCTGCCAACCACTACGTGCTGCTGATCCCAGGCCTGCCGGAGCAATTTCTCACCCCTGAGGAATTGCAGGAGTTCCTTGTGCAACTGCTGCAGGAGTATCCCCACCTGGTGGATGCAGATCTGGCCCGCTACCCCACCCCTCAAGCCCAGGCGCAGCGGCTTATCGACACAGCCTGTGAGGTGGAGGTCTCTCCCGGCGAAACCGTGCAGTGGCACCCTGTACGCCTGCGCAAGCGCCCCTCAGCTTCTTCTCGCCCAGGCCAGCATCCGGCTTAAGGCCACGCTCGGGATCCCACAGGCATGCTACAACGCAAAGAAGAGATACCCAGTCCTGCGCTCTAAGGGGGTCAATCATGCCGCGCAGCATGAAGAACGACAACTTCATCGACAAAACCTTCACCGTCATGGCTGACCTGATCCTGAAGCTGATGCCGGGGGTGAGTCCTGAACAGAAGAAGGCCTTTGCCTACTACCGGGACGGCATGGCGGCCCAGAGCGAGGGAGAATATGCCGAGGCCCTAGAAAACTACCGAGAAGCCCTGGCCCTGGAGCAAGACGACGAAGACCGCAGCTACATCCTCTACAACATGGGCCTGATCTACCAAAGCAATGGCGAACTGGACAAAGCCCTGGAGTACTACCACCAGGCCCTGGAGCTGAATCCCCGCCTCTGTTCTGCCCTAAATAACATTGCCGTCTTGCTGCACCACAAGGGCGAGCAGAGCCTGCAGGCCGGGGACGAGGAGACAGCAGAGGCCCTGTTCGATGAGGCAGCTCAATACTGGATCCGGGCCATTCGCATTGCGCCCAACAACTATATCGAGGCGCAAAACTGGCTCAAGACCACGGGACGCGCCAACCTGGAGCTGTATTGAGCTTTCTCCCAAGTGCCTGAGTTTAGCTAGACTGGTTAGACAATTAAAAGCTAGCTGAGTAACCCGGTAACCTGCCGGCAGGAGGGGAAGATGCTGAAACGCGAGGAAGTACGACACGTCGCCCACCTCGCTCGGCTGGAGCTAACCGAGGAGGAAGAAATCCAGTTCACCCAACAACTGGCAGACATCCTGGCCTATGTGGAACAACTGAAAGAGCTGGATACAGAAGGGGTAGAGCCCACCTTTCACGTGTTGGACATGGAGTTGCCCACTCGCCCCGATGAAGTGGAGCCCTACCCCGACATTGAAGGGATCCTGGCCAACGCCCCCGACCGCGCTGACATGTTCTTCAAGGTGCCTCGCATCCTCGAGGAGGAAGACTAGCCACCTTGCAGTGCGGCTACGAGCCACAACAGCTTTTGCTCTTCGGCGGGGGAGGGGGCACATCCAGGGCCGGGTTGCACTCAAAGAAGCCCAACGGCTTGAGCAGAAAGCCAATGTAGCTAACCGGCATCACCGGCCAGTCTTCGGTGCGGGGGAAGTGGTTACAGCCAAAGCTGTACCAGAGCACTAGGCGGGTATTTTCTAGGGATCGGTTGGCTTGTGTCCATTTCACCAGCCCTTCCCCACCGGGGTGTTGGTTGGGGTAGTCCCCCGCCGGGAACTTTTCGCCAGGATGATAGGGCGTGGCCCAGAGGTGGTGGGCCAAATACCCTGCCCGTCGATACAGCCAGGAGTCGGGGTGGGCCAGGAACCGGACATTCTCTCCTGGGAGCAACTTGTAGGCCACCGGCTGCCCCAGGCGGTTGTGGCGGTTGGGGTTGACAATCTTCCAGTAGCGCCCCCGCAAGGGATCCACCGTTTGCTTGGCTTCCTGCTCAGTGCTCAACAAGGTGGAGCGGGCGCGGAAGGCGTTGCCGTAGGGGTTATCCGGCCCCAAGGGCAGCGGCTCGGCATGGACTTCGTAGAGGGAGTTGCCCGGCCCATCCACCGCCATGTCCAGGCGCACGGTAAAAAAGTGCTGGTGGTTGAGGCCAGACAATTGGGGCGCTACCAAGACGCCAAACTCCGGTTCCTCCCCCGGCAGGGTGGCGCAGGTGTTGATGATGCCGGTGAGCTTGGCCTCGAACTCCAGCGTGCCGTCCTGGTAGAAGTACCAGAAAAAGCCGTAGTCGTAGTTGCCGATGGTGGTAAAGAAAGAGAGCACCAGCCGCCGCGAGCGCCGCACCTGAGCTCGCTCCGTGCGCCAGTCGGTGTGCTTCCAGAGCACGCCAAAGTCCTCCTCGTGCATGCAGATGGCGTTTTTGAGGAGCATGGGCTCACCGCTGTTGCTGGGCAGCCAGGCATCGAAGTAGTAGATCTCCCCCAGGCAGTCGCAGCCCAGGCGCAGGGAATTGGCCTGCATGCCGATGCCGTATTCCCCCACGTCAAAGGCGTTCTTGCGACAGTGGGGATCCCGTGGATCCCCGTAGGGCACCACCATCTCGGCTACCGAAGCCCGATAGAGGATGGGGCGAAGGCGGCCCTGATCCTCATAGCTCACCTGATGCAGCACCAGCCCCTCGCGGGGGTTAAAGCTGATGCGCAGATCCCACTTCTGCCAGCGGATGTGGTGGCCTTCTACTTGGAAGCTCACCCCTTGGGGCTGAGTAATTTCCAAAGGCTTCAAATCTCGGCGAAACTCTTTGAAGAAGATCTCGTCAAAATTGCCATCTTCCGGGGGCAGAGGCCAGGGGCCGCGATCCTCCACCTTGATCACCTGCATTTGGTTGAGGTCAATCCAGGGGTAGAGGCCTTCGAGGGGACGGGCATAGCCATTGTCGTAAGGGGAAGTGCGCAGGAAACACAGACCCCGCACCAGCCGCCGCCCCTCTTCTTCCGGGATCCCAAAGTAGCCCACCGTCCAGTAGTCCACCATCACCCGCTCCACATCGGCAATGCCCCGCCGCTGCAGGGCGGCCAGAAATTGGGGATCCTCCTTGAGCAAGCGGTCACAGGCGTAGACCTCATCGTCCAAAAGGGGCGGCTGCACGCCGGGGACGAGCTGCCAAGAGCACACCTGCTGCCGAGAGAGGGAGACCACTGCCTCGTAGGTGCTGCCCTCGGCGGGATCCAACAGCACCACAAACGCCTGCCGATCCCAGGGTTGGCCCGGTTGCCAAGCTTCCATCCAGGGCCGCTCCGGCTCCTGCAGTTGGATGGTGACAAAGCGGCAGCGGGAAGCAAGAGGGCGCTCCTGACGCAGGATTTTGACCACTTGCCGGATTTCTTCGCCATTCAAGGGATCCAGGGGGTGGCTTGGCCATTCGGGCCGGACAGCCGCGGTTGTGGCAGAAAGCGATCGCTCCTGCTCCTGCAGAGCAGGCTGAGGACTGCGAGGAAGTTCACAAATCACAGGAATAACCTTGAATTCTACAGAAAATGAATTGGCTGGGTGACGATCCATTGATGAAAAATGCCGCAGGGATCCCCTTGCCTGCCACCCCAGGCGCTCTAAGCTAGCCATCAGCCCGTACAGGACAACCTGGCCGTTGCCACAAGCAACTTTGGCAACCCTGGCCGGCAAGAGGATAGGCTCAAAGAATCCGTTCTTGGGGACAACCTTACCTTCGCCAGCTAGCCCAACCTGAGGTTATCCCCATCCGTTGGGTTGTCTCTGCCCGCTAACCAAAGGAAGAGGGCAGCGGCACCTTGAGCAGCCGCGTTACCGCAAACCGAAAAATATCGAACAATCGCCAGAAACTAACTATAGGCTTCCGAGGGAAAAGATCCCCGCTCAAAAGCAGCAGCAATTTCTTTAGGCCAAACGTGGCATAGGGCAGCATAAAAAAGAATCAACGCTTCACGCAGGCTGAGGGCGCAGCCGCAAGGAAGGAGCTTGATGCAGCACTGCTCTCTTCTCAACGCAAACTCATTTCGGCTTGCCCTAACCCCACCTGCTAGGGGGATCCCCAGTGTTGGGATCCAAGGCGCAACTGCCCATTACTATAGCAGAGGCTCCCCCCTCGGCCACAAGCTGCGGGCAAGAGTCGGCTCTCCGGATCTGAAGTTTAGCGTGAAGTAAAGATCCTGTATTGGCTAACACATCTTTGAGCAGAGTACTAAAATCATGCTTAAAGCTAAGGATTTCTGGCAAGGGGATCTCTCAGATCTGTATGAGGATCGTCCACAATGAGGTAGCGCTGCTGGAACAACCAACCGTTTTGGTGGGGGAGATGGCTTCAGCTCAACACCGCCTGGTGCCGGTGTGGCCAGAAGACGGCGGCTTTTATCCAGAGCATCTCTTTTTGGCTCTGGAGGCCACCCAACTGGGCTATTGGCAACTGGATCTGCGCAGCGGGGAGCTGAGCAGTTCCCCTCAGTGCAAGGCCAAGTACGGACGGGATCCCGGCGAGGAGTTCACTCTGGAGATGCTTTTCGAGAGCGTTCACCCCGAAGATCGCCAGAGGGTGAAGGAAGCTTTCCAGTTGGCGGGGCCTAGAGCATTGGAGGGGGATCCCAACTTGTCAGTTGAGTACCGTGCCCATCTCGCAGACGGGCAGGTGCGCTGGCACCTCTCTCAGGGGATTGTGCTCCTGGGGCCGGAAGGGGATCCCAGCCATGTTGTCGGGGTAACCCTGGACATCACCAAGCGCAAGCAGGCCGAGCTAAAGCTGCAGCAACAGGTGCAGCGGGAAAAACTGTTTAACCGGCTCATTCAAGCCATCAGCACCTCTTTGGATCTACCCACCCTCTTTGAGGTAGCGGTGCAGGAAGTAGGCCAGGTTTTGCAGGCAGCGCGGGTTACCCTTTACCAATATCTGCCTGCCGAGAAGGTGTGGGTGGGCATTACCGGCCATGTTCGCTCCCCCGATGTGCCCAGTACTCTCCAAATGCGCATACCGGATGATCCGCAGATCCCAACCATTCAGCAGTTGCAGCAGCTGCAAGTTTTTCACGTGGCGGATCCCCAGCAAGTTTCCGATCCCTTTGCATTGCAGGAAAGGCAAGACTGCCAGCTCGGCCCTTGGCTAGGGATCCCGGTGGCCTGTCAAGGGAAACTTTGGGGCGCTCTAGCCCTGAGACGCCTGATCTCTGAACCCGATTGGCAAGAGGAAGAGATCGAGTTGGCCAGGGCAATTGGCAATCACCTGGCAGTCGCCATTCGACAGGCGGAACTTTACCAAAGGCTGCAGCAAGCCAACGTCGAACTGGATTACCAAGTGCGGGTGCGCAACGGCCAACTGCAGCAAGCCTACGAAGACGAGGCCCTGCTGCAACTGATCACGGAAGAAATTCGCTCCAGCCTAGACGAGCACAAGATTTTGGAAACCGTGGCGCAGGAACTGGCCCTCAGCCTTGGCCTTTCCGGCTGCATGATTGCCCTCCATGACCCAGAACGACAGGTTAGCGTTTTGGCCTTGGATTATCGACCTGGAGAAGGGATCCGCCGTTTTCCCCTGGAGATCCCCTTTGCCGATTTTGCCGAGGTGCTCCAGCAGCTTCAGGGTGGGCAGTTCTGCTATTTCAGCAACCTTGGCCACCCCTGCTGGCCCAGCTACGACCGCCACACGCTGCTGGTACTTCCCATTTGCGATGCTCAGGAAGGCGAATCTCTCCTGCTGGGAAATATTTGCGGCTCGCGTCCGCCGGGGCAGGTGTTTGGCGAGCGGGAACAGCGCTTGATGCGGCGGGTGGCCAGCCAGTGTGCGATTGCCATTCGCCAGGCCCGGCTTTTCCAAACCGTGCAGCAGCAGGTGCAGCAGTTGCAGGAGCTCAACCACCTCAAGGATGAGTTTCTGCACATGGTCTCCCACGAGATGCGCACGCCTCTAACCAACATGAAGCTGGCAATTGCTTTTCTCTCCAAGGCCAACCTGACGGAGCGGGAGCAGCGCTACTTGCAGATTTTGGAGATGGAGACCAACCGCGAGCTGGACTTGATCAACGAGCTGTTGGAATTGCAAGCTATTGAAGCCGGAAACAGGGATCTCAATCTAACCTGGTTATCTCCTCAGGAGTGGATCCCCAATCTTTCCGAGCCCTTCCGGCTGCGAGCTGCCCAGCAGAACCAACAGTTTCAGTTGGAATGGGATCCCGACCTTTTGCCCCTCTGTACGGATGAGAGACTGCTGTCGCGGGTGGTGGGCGAACTTTTGAACAACGCCTGCAAGTACACGCCGGCTGGGGAAAGCATCTGTTTGCGCTTTAGCCAGACCCATCAACAGAACCGTCCCGGCTGGCTGATCGAGGTGCGCAATACGGGAGTGGAAATTCCTCCAGAGGCGCTGCCCCATGTGTTTGAAAAGTTCTACCGCATCCCACAGTTGGATCGCCGCAAGGCCGGAGGGACAGGCCTAGGCCTGCCGCTAGCCAAAAAGGCTATGGAGATGTTAGAGGGATCCCTGACTGTAGCAAGCCACTCTGGCCAGGTCATCTTTCGGGTGTGGTGCCCCTCTCAGAGTCGAACGCCGCCAGCCAGGATCCCAGGCGAATCCACCTAGCGCCTTGCGCAGGACTCGAACCTGCAACCATCGACTTAGAAGGTCGGTGCTCTATCCATTGAGCTAGCAAGGCAAGTTGCAGAGCCATTATATCCTTGGAGGAGTTTCCTCTCCGAGGTCGGCTACACGGCTTAACCCGCTCCCTCAATGCCCCCTAAGGAGCTTCAGTTACGGATCCCAGTCGCTAAAGTTATAACGAAGGTCTTGGGAGAACCGGGATCTCGATGTCATTGCCTCCTGATCCTAGCTCAGTTGATGCCAAGAAGGCTGCTCGCGTCTGGGAGTCGGAAAACCCTCCCGGCCTGGAATCTCTCTCTCCGCCGGCCAGGCGCCTGTTGCGCCTCTACCATGGCGGCAGCTTTATCTTTCTGGGCCTGTTGTGGCTGCTGGTCGGGATCCCCAGCCTTTGGGCGCTGCGGGCAGATATCGTCCGTCTGTGGAACCATTTCACCTGGACGGGCCTGCGCTATGCCCTGTTTTACCGGCCCGGCTGGCCCACCTTCGGCCTTTTGCTGTGCGTCAGCTTCACGCTGGGGATCTTGATCGCCCAAAGCCGCTACGAGCTGTTTGGGCTCTATCCTATTGAGCGCTTGATGCTGGAGCGCCAGTCCCGCTGGATTTTGTCTTTGCCCGCCTGGCATCCGCTGCGGCGCTGGCTGGCACGCACTTTCAAGTGAACAACTCCCGACACCCATCTTCGTTGAGGAAACAACCAATACGGTGCGGACTAAGCTAAATGCGCGGGATTCCCCACCGTCTATA
>NZ_JANSIY010000079.1:0-9640 GCF_047462295.1 Synechococcus sp. H60.3
GTCATAGTCGTAGACCACTTCGAGGGGGCCAAAACACAGGTCGCACACGTGCTTGGCAACCGGCTGGTACTCGGCCCCACATTCGCGGCAGCGCAAGCGGCTGAAGCCCACCTGGGGGTTGCGCAGGGCAGGAGCCGCCGGGGCAGCGGCAGGCACGAGCGGGCGTTGGGAAAGGGTTTGCGTCATAGGGAGCCTCAGGCAGGAGAAAGGGCTGGATCTTGTTTACCCATCGTCGGGGGCCATCTTATCACCCCCGATCTATCCCGTCAACCAAATCCGACTAAAATAGTCTGGATTAGATTCGACTGGGGAGAGCGGGATCCTAGCCGGTTTGGGCAACCTTGGGGCGGCAAACTGGTGGGGGTCTGGCCAAGGAGCCTTTTCCTCTTGCCGAGATGTGGGGATAGCCCTCTATCCATCGCTAGACTGGAGAAACAAGCTGTAACAACCCAATTGGGATAGGGGATCCCGGTAGCCAGCAAGGGGCAATCCGATGCTCAAAGTTGGACGAGACAACGTGGATTTTCTCGACCACTACGACGTGATCGTGGTGGGTGGGGGGCATGCTGGCTGTGAAGCGGCCCTGGCAGCAGCACGCTTGGGCTGCAATACCTTGATGCTGACGTTGAACCTGGACAAGATTGCCTGGCAGCCCTGTAACCCCGCCGTCGGCGGCCCGGCCAAGTCGCAACTGGTGCACGAAATCGATGCCCTCGGCGGCGAGATGGGCAAGGTTACCGACCGCACCTATTTGCAGAAGCGGATCCTCAACCGCTCGCGGGGGCCGGCGGTGTGGGCCTTGCGGGCGCAAACCGACAAACGCGAGTACGCGCGGGTAATGCGCTCGGTGGTGGAAAACCAACCCAACCTGACCCTTCGCGAGGGCACCGTCACCGACCTGGTGCTGGGGCGCAACGATGAAGTGGTGGGCGTGGTTACCCACTTTGGCAGTGTCTTCGGCTGTCGGGCGGTGATCCTGACCACGGGCACCTTTCTGGGGGGGCGCATCTGGATTGGCCGCCACTGGCAACCTGCCGGCAGGGCGGGGGAATTTGCCGTCGAAGGCCTGACCGACACCCTGCGCCAACTGGGCTTTGAGACGGGCCGGCTGAAAACCGGCACCCCTGCCCGTGTGGATCGCCGCAGCGTCGATTTTTCCGTGATGGAGCGGCAACCAGGGGATCCCGACGTGCGCTGGTTTAGCTTCGACCCGGAGGTGTGGGTGCCGCGGGAGCAGATGGACTGCTACCTCACCCGCACCACGCCGGAGACCCATCGCATCATCCGCGAAAATCTCCACGAGACCCCGGTCTACGGCGGTTGGGTGGAGGCTAAGGGGCCCCGCTACTGCCCCAGCATCGAAGACAAGATCGTCCGTTTCGCCGACAAGGAAAGCCATCAAATTTTCATCGAGCCGGAAGGGCGGGATCTGCCGGAGCTCTACATCCAGGGGTTCTCGACGGGGATGCCGGAGAAAATCCAGATCCAGATGTTGCGCTCCTTGCCTGGCCTGGAGCGGTGCGTGATGCTGCGGCCTGCCTACGCCGTGGAATACGACTATCTGCCGGCTACCCAGCTCTACCCCACCCTAATGACCAAAAAAGTGCAGGGGCTGTTCTGCGCCGGCCAAATTAACGGCACCACCGGCTACGAGGAGGCGGCAGCCCAGGGGCTCATAGCCGGGATCAATGCCGCCCGCCTGGTGCAGGGCAAGCCGCTGGTGACGCTGCCGCGCGAGTCCAGCTACATCGGCACCCTCATCGACGACCTCTGCACCAAAGAGCTGCGGGAGCCCTACCGCATGCTCACCAGCCGCTCCGAATACCGTCTTATCCTGCGCGCCGATAATGCCGACCAACGCCTCACCCCCCTGGGGCGGGAATGGGGCCTCATCGACGACCGCCGCTGGGCTCTTTTCCAGGCCAAGCAAGCCCGCATTGCCGCCGAGATCGAGCGCCTGGAAACCCAGCGGGTTAAGGCCCACGACCCCGCCGGGATCCACCTCAGCCAATTGACCGGCCAGGGGATCAAAGGATCCGCCACGCTGGCCGAGATCCTGCGCCGCAACCCGATCCACTACGCCGACCTGCTGGAGCTGGGCTTGGGCAATGAGGAGCTGGATCCCTTTGAGCAGGAGGCAGCAGAAATTGCCGTCAAATACAGCGGCTACATCCAGCGGCAGCAGAACCAAATTGAGCAGGTGAGCAAGCAGTACCACCGCCCCCTGCCCCCCGATCTGGACTACCACTCCATCCCCACCCTCTCCAAAGAGTCGCGGGAGAAACTGGCGGCCGTCCGACCCCTGACGGTGGGCCAGGCCGCTCGCATTGGCGGCGTCAACCCCGCCGACATCAACGCCCTGCTCATCTACCTCGAGGTGCGGCAACGTCAGAGGGCCACGGCAGAACCCGTTAGCACCTCGCGGTAGTCTCTGCCCCCCTTGCCGTAGAGGGCAGGGATCTCTTCTAGGGGCATGCGCGAAGCTACGCTCAGATCCAAGGGCGAGACCTCCCCGCGCAGCCAGTGGCAGAGGCCGGCTGCCCCGATCATGGCGGCGTTGTCGGTACAGAGGGCAACAGGCGGGATCACCACCCGCAGGCCCTTGGGTCGGCCCGCTTCCAGCAGGCGAGCTCGCAGCTCCCGGTTGGCGGCCACCCCCCCTGTAACCAACAGGGTCGAGAGGCCCAGCGCCTCGGCACAGGCCACCGCTTTTTCGGTCAGCACGCGGGTGAGGCAGGCCTGGAAGCTGGCAGCAATATCGGCCACGGGCAGTTCCCGGCCTTCCTGCTGCAACTGTTGCACCAGGCGCAGCACCGCCGTCTTCAAGCCGCTGAAGCTGGTGTCGTAGGGGTGATCCAGCTTGCCCGCGGGCAGGGGGAAGCGGTTGGGATCCCCTTGTTGCGCCCAGCGGTCGATCTGGGGCCCGCCGGGGTAGCCCAGCCCCAACAGCCGCGCCACCTTGTCAAAGGCTTCGCCGGCAGCATCGTCACGGGTGCGGCCCATCGTCTGGTACTCCCCATAGTCCTTCATCCAGATCAAGCTGGTGTGGCCCCCTGAAACCAAAAGGCAGAGGCAGGGAGGGCGCAAATCGGCGGTGGCCAAAAAGCCGCTGAACAGGTGGCCCTCCAGATGGTGCACCCCGATCAAAGGTTTGTTGTAGAGCAAGGCTAAGGTCTTGGCCGCCATCAGCCCCACCAGCAGGGATCCCACCAGACCCGGCGCACAGGTGACGGCAACAGCATCCACCTCGGCCACGCCCAGCCCGGCCTGGTGCAGCGCGGACTCCAGCACAAAGGGCAGAGTTTCCACGTGGCGGCGGGAGGCCACCTCCGGCACCACGCCCCCGTAGGCCGCATGAAGGTCAATCTGGCTAGCCACCACAGAGCTAAGCTGCCGCGGGGCAAAGGCTGGCCAGCTCGGCTCCGCCTCCACCACCGCCACAGCCGTTTCGTCGCAACTGGTTTCGATAGCGAGGACGCGGGCCATGGGAGAGCAAGTGGGGGAAAAGGGTTGGGAACGCTTCAGGATCCTTAAGAATTGTGTGGGCTAAAACTCAGGATCCATCGAGGTGAGGCGCTCGGGAGTATGATACTAACCGTTTAGTGCCCGTTTCTGCACTTAGCATTCCTGCACATTTAGACAGACCTAGACCCCTAGCTCAAGGACACATCCTGCTATGCGAACCCTTTTGAGTCTCCTGTTGGCCCTTTGCCTGGCGCTTGGCCTCGCCCAGGCTGTGCAGGCAGAGCCCTTGATCGGTCTGAAGCCTTGCAGCGAAGTTCCCGCTTTTCAGGCCCTCATGAACGAACGCCTGAGCAGCCTCGAAGAGAAGATCCTCAACGCCAGCCCTTCCCTAGCTCCCCTTTACCAGCAAAAGTTGGCCCAAACCACGAAGCGCTTTGAACGCTACAGCAAGCTGCTCTGTGGCGAGGAAGGCTTGCCCCACCTGGTTACCGATGGCCGCTGGAGCCATGCCGGTGAGTTTCTCATCCCTGGCTTACTTTTCCTCTACATTGCCGGCTGGTTGGGCTGGGCTGGGCGCTCCTACCTGATTGCTGTCCGGAATAGCGACGAGCCGGAGATGAAAGAAAGCATCATCGACGTCCCCCTGGCACTGCGCTGTTTCCTCACGGCTTTAGCCTGGCCTGCCGCTGCTTTCAAGGAAATTGCCAGCGGCGAAATTCAGGAGCCGGAAGAGGCCGTGCCCATCTCTCCTCGCTGAAGAAGGAGCTTCTCCTCTGCTTTTGGCTTAGCTTGACCTATCCGACTTGAGAGGTATGTATGGCTGATTTCACCAAGTTTCTTACCACGGCTCCAGTGGCCTTTATCTTGTTTTCCAGCTTCGTTTTTGCCCTGTTCATTGAGATCAACCGCTTCTTCCCCGACATTTTGACGTTCTGAACCCCCAAGCCAGGGATCCCTAGCGGCGGCAACAACACCCACAGGGATCCCTGGTCTTTTAGACTTTTTGGAATTTGAGATTTTTCTAACCCTTTTTGCACTGGAACCAGAGTTGCCGACATGGTTGAACCCACTGCCGATACCGTTTCCCCCAATAGGGGATATATCGCCGTTCCGGAAGGGGATCCGCAGATTGGCGATTTCTGGACGCCAATCAACCATGCTCCTGCCGTCCGCCTTTTCCTAGATTGGCTGCCCATTAACCGGCCGAGAGTAAGCCCTGTTTGGCGGGGTTTGGAAATTGGCATGGCCCACGGCTATTGGTTAGTGGGACCTTTTGCCAAGCTGGGGCCGCTGCGCGGCGAGCCCATCGGCCTGCTGAGCGGTTTCCTGGGAGCCTGTGGCCTGATCTTGATCATGACGGCAGCTCTCTCTCTCTACGGCACCGTCTCCCCGCAGCGCAACAACGGGCCAGTGCAGGGATCCCAATCCTGGAGCGAGCTGGCCGCCGGCTTTTTGATAGGGGGCATGGGCGGGGCAATTGTCGCCTATCTGCTTTTGCTCAATGGAGATCTGTTATTCCCCAATTTCGGCTAAGCGGTTTCCTCTCTAGTCCATCCCCTCATCTACGACGTCTTTGAGGGCCTCTTCCGGGCAGCAGGAAGACTGGCAAAAGGCAGGAAGCTTGCCCTAGCATAGACTGAACCAGCCAGTGGAGTCTCGAATTTGCTATGAACCGACGGCAGCGGTTCTAGGCAGTGCTCCAAATAGTTGTTGTAAGCTGTCGTGAGCGATCTACTGTCCGATCCCACCTCTGCAAGTTTCTCTTTGGCTGAGATCCGTCGCCTGTCACCTGCAGCCCTGGCCTACCTGGGGGATGCCATTTACGAACTGCACGTGCGACGGCAGCAGTTGTTTCCTCCCACCCGGCCAGAGCTTTACCATCGGCAGGTGGTGAGGCGGGTACGCGGATCTGCTCAGGCCAGATTGCTGTTGGCGCTTTTGCCCTATCTCAGCTCTGAAGAGCGGGAGATCGTCCGCTGGGGCCGCAACGGCTGCGGTCGTCCACCCCGGCACTTGCCCTTGGCCGACTACCAAAATGCCAGCGGCCTGGAAACCATCTTGGGCTACCTCTACCTCACCGATCCTGAGCGGCTACGCCACATTCTCGCTCTCACCGATGTTTTGGCCGAGACGATAGGCGAGGGGGAAGGTTAGGATCAGCTTTTACTCTGCACCCTTCTCCGCCCATGCCCAAGCCTTCCCAGCGCAAACCTCCTGTACGGCTGTCTCGCCGGGACAAGCTGCAGCGGCGAGGGGCGGGGCAGCCCGTTGGCAAGCGCGAGCGGCCTAAACGCCGCGATGGCAGCCTTCTTCCCCATCCCAAGCCGGCGGCGCAAGAGCCGCCCGTAAAGCCGCTTCGTCGCAAGGCTGAGCAGGAACGCCCCCAGTCGGATCCCAGCCTTCCTGTTGCTAGTCCAGAGGAAGAGGCGCTTCAGGTTAACTGGGATCCCGAAGCCGAACCTGAACAAGAGATCATCTACGGTCGCCAAACCGTGTTGGCCGCGCTGAGAAGCCAGGCCACCCTTAACCGAGTGTGGGTACTGCCGCGGTTGCGCTACAGCCCGCAATTTTTGTCTTTGTTGGAAGAAGCCAAAGCACGGGGTACCGTCATCGATGAGGTGTCTCCCCAGCGGCTAAACCTTCTCACCGCCGGAGCCAACCATCAGGGGATCGCCGCCCAGGCCACCCCTTACCGCTACGTGGATCTGGAAGAGCTGGTGGAACAGAGCCGGCAGTCCGGCCCCCATCCGGTGCTGGTGGTGCTAGACGGGATCCAGGATCCCCACAACCTGGGGGCCATTGCCCGCAGCGTGGAGGCGTTTGGCATGCAGGGGATGGTGATCCCACAGCGGCGGGCGGCAGGCGTCACGGCGACAGTGATGAAGGTGGCAGCGGGGGCCCTCTCTACCCTGCCGGTGGCGCGGGTGGTGAACTTAAACCGCGCCCTGGAATATCTTAAAGAACAGGGGTTTTGGGTCTATGGCACCACCAGCCAGGGGGCTGTCCCTGTCTATAGCGCCGACTTTCGCCGACCCGTTGCCTTGGTAATTGGATCCGAAGGGGAAGGCATCAGCCTACTCACCCAGCGCCACTGCGACCAACTGCTGTCGATTCCCTTGGCAGGCCGCACCGAGAGCTTAAATGCCTCGGTGGCAGCAGGCATCGCCCTTTATGAGATCCACCGGCAGCGCTCCCCCCACCAGCTCAAACGCACCGAGGTCGAAACATTTCTCAACAAATCCTCAACGAAGGCAGTAGAATCTAGGTGATTGCAAAAGATCCTGAGTCATCCTTTGCGCTTAATAGGGGGGATGGATCCCGTGGGCAACCCTTTGGTCTGGCTGTTGGATAAGCTGCGTGGCTTAACGGTCTGGGTTGAGATCACCACCGACGACTGCACCTACTACTACGGCCCCTTCGCCAGCGAGAAAGAAGCGGAAGCGCACAAAAGCCACTACATCGCCGACCTAAAGGCGGAGGGGGCTGAGAAGATCGAGGCTCGGATAAAGAAAATGCGCCAGCCGCAGACGCTGACGGTGGTTCACACCCCTTCACAGGTGGGTTCTTGAGGTTCGCTATGGTTTACCAGATCACTGTCCATCATCGGGGCCAGACCTACCAGTTTCCTGCCGCGGCGGATCAGACGGTTTTACAGGCAGCTCTCGAGCACGGCCTGGAGCTACCTTCCTCTTGCCAGGCGGGAGTCTGCACCACCTGTGCGGGGCGGCTAAAGTCGGGATCCGTAGCCCAGGCTGACGCAATGGGGATCGGGCCGGAACTCAAGGCTCAGGGCTTTGTTCTGCTGTGCGTAGCCTACCCTACCTCCGACTTGGAGGTGGAAACGGATCAAGAGGAGGAGGTTTACCGCTTGCAGTTTGGCTCCTAGCCCTGGTCTAGCATCGAGTATCTCCAAGCTGTGAAGCTCCATTTTCTGCGTCTAGCTTTGCCCCTAAGTTTGCCGCTTTCTGCGTCTCAACTGGAGGGATCCCTTCTCCAACAAGTGACCCAAGAGCTGGGGCAGCCAGCCCGCCTCCTGCGCTGGAGTCTGACGGCGGTGGAGGGGGAGAGGGTTTGGGTGGAGGTGGTGGCTACCACGGACGAGGCGAGTTGGGTTTAGGCTATAGAAATGGCTAGCGGTACCCCCGGCAGTTGCCATGTCTGTCTCCAAACCTGAAGCGGCCCCAGCTCCAACTTTGGCCGAGCAGCGTCCCCCTGTGGCCCTCACCATCGCCGGCTCCGATAGCGGCGGCGGAGCAGGCATTCAAGCGGATCTGCGCACCTTTGCCTTCCAGCGCGTTCACGGCACTTCTGCCCTTACCTGCGTAACTGCCCAGAATACCCTGGGGGTTAAGCGAGTGGATCCCCTACCCCCGGAGGCGGTGGCTGCCCAGATTGAGGCGGTAGTGGAAGACATTGGGGTGCAAGGGATCAAAACCGGCATGTTGCTCAATGCCGAGATTGTGCGGGAGGTGGCCCGCCAGGTGGAACGCTGGGCGCTGCAGCCGCTGGTAGTGGATCCGGTGATGGTCTCCCGCACGGGGGCCAAGCTGCTGGCGGAGGATGCCATCCAGGCCATCCGCGAGCGGCTGATCCCTCTGGCTCAGGTCGTTACCCCCAACCGCTACGAGGCTCAGATTTTGGCAGGGATGGAGCTGCAGTTGCTGGCGGATATGGAGGAAGCGGCCCGCCGCATCCACGCCCTCGGCTGTAAGGCTGTACTCGTCAAGGGGGGAGGTATGCCAGGGGAACTGCAGGGGGTGGATGTGTGGTTTGACGGCGAGCGGCTGGAGGTCCTCAAAAGCGAGCGCATCCCCACCCGTCACACCCACGGCACCGGCTGCACCCTCTCGGCAGCCATTGCGGCGCAACTGGCTTGGGGAAAGGATCCCCTGACGGCAACACTGGCGGCCAAGGCCTATGTTACCGACGCCCTGCGGCATCCTCTGGCCATCGGCGCAGGACAAGGGCCGGTAGGGCACTTCTACCCGCTGCTGCAGTCCTAGCCCTTCCCAGAAAGCAAGCTTGGTGGCACGGGCTCACCCTGCTGGGGGAGGGTTGGCTAGAGCAGTTCCCGCACGTCCACCACTTTGCCGCTTACTGCCGCTGCCGCCACCATGGCCGGGCTCATCAGCAGGGTGCGTCCCGTGGGGGATCCCTGACGGCCCTTGAAGTTGCGGTTGGAAGAAGAAGCGCTGATTTGCCGGCCTACCAGGCGGTCTGGGTTCATGGCCAAGCACATGGAGCAGCCGGGATCCCGCCACTCAAACCCTGCCACCTCAAAGATCTCGCGCAGGCCCTCGCGTTCTGCCTCCTGCTTGACCCGCTCCGAGCCAGGCACGACAAACGCCTTCACTCCAGGTGCTACCCGCCGTCCTTTGGCAATCTTGGCCGCCTCCCGCAAGTCACTCAAGCGGCCATTGGTGCAACTGCCAATGAAGCAGACATCCACTGGCGTGCCCACAATGGGATCCCCAGGCCGCAAACCCATGTAGGCATAGGCTTCCCTAGCCAGCTCCCGCTCGCTTTCTGGCAGCTCCTCGGGAGCAGGGATCCGCTCGTCCACCCCAATACCCTGGCCGGGGGTAATCCCCCAAGTTACCGTGGGGGCAATCTCAGAGGCCTGAAACACCACTACATCGTCATAGACAGCGTCGGCGTCGCTGGCTAAGCTTTTCCACCAGGCCACTGCCTCCTCCCAGTCGGATCCCTGAGGAGCAAACTCCCGTCCCTTCAGGTACTCAAAGGTTACCGCATCGGGATTAACGTAGCCGCAGCGGGCTCCCCCTTCGATGGACATGTTGCAGAGGGTCATGCGCTCCTCCATGCTCATTGCCTCGATGGTGCTGCCGCCGTACTCGTAGGCGTAGCCCACCCCGCCTTTGACCCCCAGCTTGCGGATGATGTGCAGGATAACATCCTTGGCGTAAACTCCTGGCCCCAGGCTGCCCTGGACCTCGATACGGCGCACCTTGAGCTTAGACAGGGCCAAGGTTTGGGTGGCCAGCACGTCCCGCACCTGGCTGGTGCCAATACCAAAGGCAATCGCCCCAAAGGCGCCGTGGGTAGAAGTATGGCTATCGCCGCAGGCAATGGTCATCCCCGGCTGCGTCAGCCCTTGCTCCGGCGCAATCACATGCACGATCCCCTGCCGACCGGAGCCGCTGTTGTAAAAGCG
>NZ_JANSIY010000079.1:9740-11702 GCF_047462295.1 Synechococcus sp. H60.3
AAGGCCAGCAGATCCCGCTGCTCCAGAGCAGCCAGCACCTGGGGCAAGCTCGGCAAGGAGGACGCGACAGAAGGTAAGGAAGCGGCAGTGCGAGTGCGAAAGGCCTGATAGGCCCAGGCGGTGGAAACCCCTAGATGCCGGGGCTTGGCCAAGAGCAGGGGGATCCCTTCCCAGTCGGCCAGGGGCTGTAAAACTTCTCCCCGCCCCGTGGCTAGCTGCGTCCCTCCCTGTACGCAGAAGGGAATATCGGATCCCAGGCGCGCCGCCAAGTTCTGGAGCTCTCCTACCGTTAGGCCCAAGCCCCAGAGCTGGTTGAGTCCCACCAAAACTGCCGCCGCATCCGCTGAGCCGCCCGCCAAGCCCGCCGCCACCGGGATCTGTTTTTCCAGCTGGATCTCCACTCCCAGATCGGCCTGACATTCCTTTTGCAGCAGCTCAGCCGCTTGGTAGGCTAGGTTACGGGTATCTGCCGGCACCTCCGGGTGGTTGCAGATCAGGTGGATGCCGTGGGCACGGCGCTGGAGACGCACGCGATCCGCCAGAGCAATGCTCTGCAGGATCATAGCTACCTCGGAATAGCCATCAGGGCGGGATCCGAGGATTTCCAGGTAAAGATTGATCTTGGCGCGGGCAATCAGGGTACAGGCTTGCATGGGGTGAGAACGGGGTTGGCAATGCATCTCCACTCCCCTCAGCCTGTCCAGACCAACGCAAACACAGACCTAATCTGGGGAGCCCTTTCAGCCCGATTCTAAGGCAAGGGATCTGGGTAGAACCCTGGGGCTAGCTACTTTTTGCTGCAGCTATTCCAGAACTGATAAAGTTTTGGCACCCTCTGCCTCACCACTGCCCCATGAGCAAGCCCAAAGTTGGGATCCTCTACAACGACGCCAAGCCCGCCGCCAAGCGCAGCAGCGAAACCTTGGCCCGCTGGTTTCAAGAACAGGGGTGGGAAGTTTGCGTGGCCCCCAACTGGGGCGGCATTCTCGGCTACGCCAAGCCCAGTAGTCCCGTCTGCCTGACGAAGGTGGACAGCTTGGCTCCCGCCGGCTTTGACGAGAGTATGAAGTTTGCCGTGGTGCTGGGGGGAGATGGCACTGTTTTGGCAGCAGCCCGGCAACTGGCCCCCAAAGGGATCCCTTTGCTGGCCGTGAACACTGGCCACTTGGGCTTTCTGACGGAGACCTATCTCAGCCACCTAGAAGAGGCGGCCAAGGCAGCCATTGCCGGCGAGTACATCCTAGATCGCCGCAGCATGCTGCTGGTGCAGGCCTACCGCGGCCATGAGTTGCGCTGGGAGGTGCTCAGCCTCAATGAAATGGTGCTGCACCGCGAGCCCTTGACCAGCATGTGCCACTTTGAAGTAACCATTGGGGAGCACTCACCTTTGGATGTAGCTGCCGACGGCATCATTTTAGCCACCCCCACTGGCTCGACGGCCTATGCCCTTTCGGCGGGAGGGCCCGTCATCACTCCCAGTCTGCCGGTGTTGCAGTTGATCCCTATCTGTCCCCACTCAATGGCCTCACGGGCTCTGGTCTTTCCCGATTCGGAAGAGGTGTGGATCAGCCCCGCCAGCCCCCAACCGCTGGTTTTGGTAGCCGACGGCAATGCCGGCTGCTACATCCTGCCAGAAGACCAAATCCGCGTTGTCCGCGCCCCCTACTGGACAGATTTGATTCGCCTCCGCCGACCGGAGTTCTTCCGCGTCATGCGCGAGAAGTTGGGCTGGGGCCTAACTTATGCTTCTAAGCCTACCTCGGTAGAGCTGCCCTAGCCGGAGAACTTAGGAGTCCTGCACAAGTTGTTGGTCTTGGGAGGCCGTTGGATGGAGGCGCTGCCGAAGACCCGCTTGCCGGTGCCTGCATCCCCTGAAAACTTGCTGATGAACTACCCCACCGCGTAGGCGGGTGGGGTTTCCTCACCCGCTTGGCAGCAGAGCTTTTGTCTCTTCCTCTGCCC